>NZ_CP027869.1:3300000-3531991 GCF_005490985.1 Curtobacterium sp. SGAir0471 | reverse complement strand
TCGCGCTGGTCTCCTGGTCTGCTGTCGGTGTGCTGGTGTCGGGCGTGGCCGGACACCGGTCCACCTGGTGGGTGGTCGGTGCGCGCCGAGCCGTGTCGGCGCGGACGGTTCCACGGGGCGGACCGCTGTCCCCTGCAGTGGTGATCCACAGGGTTGTCCACAGTCCTGTCCACGGCGGTCCGGCTGCGGATGCTGAGGTGACTCCCCCGTCGCTCCGCGGAACGGGCCGATCGATCACACCACTGTAAAGGGTCCGACCGAGTCGTACCGAACGCACGTTTTCCCCAATGTGGATGATGATCGTGCGGATGCCTCGGTCGACCCCGGTCCTCGGCACCGTTTGACCTCGCCGCCCCTGTCACGTACCGTTAACCAGTTGACTGCGGCCATTCGGTCGCGCCCATCGTGTCGTTCGGCCTCGTCGAGCGGCTGTCCAGACATACGTGTCGGCTCGCGCTGAGCCCGTCCTCGAGCGCAGCCGTGTGGAGATCATCATGAGCAAGCGCACCTTCCAGCCGAACAACCGTCGTCGCGCCAAGAAGCACGGCTTCCGCGCCCGCATGCGCACCCGTGCCGGCCGCGCCATCCTCGCCGCGCGCCGCAGCAAGGGCCGCACCGAGCTCAGCGCCTGATCGGGCTGCGCCCCTCGGGGCAGCGTCTGATCCGGTCCCGAATCGGAACCCGGTAGCGATCGTGTTGGCCCGCGCCAACCGCATCGTCCGCGGTGACGACTACCGGTCCGTCGTGCGTCGTGGTCGCAGGAGCGCCACGGCGCACGTCGTCGTATCCGTGGTCCGACGGCCGGTCGGTGGCACGCCCCAGGGCGCGGGCGGCCCGGACATCGTCGCGCCCGGCCCGGACGATCCGACCCGCTTCGGGTTCATCGTCGCGAAGACGGTCGGGAACGCCGTCGTCCGCAACACGATCCGTCGTCGGCTCAAGGCCATCGCCCACGAGCTGCTGACCGAGGTACCGACCGGCCACGACGTGGTCATCAGGGCCTTGCCAGCCGCAGCGCAGGCCGGATGGCCTACCCTGCTCGGAGACGTCTCGCGCTCCTTCGCGCGCGGGGTGGAGAAGGCAGCATGAACCGCATCCAGTGGACCCGGCTGGCGTTGAACCGACTGGCCTGGGTCGTCGCGTTGCTCCCACGCAACGTGTGCGTCGTCGTGCTGCGCGCCTACCGCGCGGTCATCTCTCCCCTGTACGGGAACGTCTGCCGCTACCACCCGTCGTGCTCACGGTACGCGCTCGAGGCCATCCAGCAGTACGGCGTCGTGCGCGGGTCGGCGATGGGGGCCTGGCGGATCGCGCGGTGCAACCCGTGGGCTGCCGGTGGGATCGACGACGTTCGCGAGCGTGACCGTCCCTACCGCCTGACCCGGTTCGGGTTCGTGCTCCCTCCGTCCCAGCTGCACCCCCAGTCGTCCGGCGATGTCCGTCGTCCGGTCCTGCTCCCCCAGCGCACTCGAAAGGCGTGACCGTCCTCATGGACTTCATCGGAACGATCCTCTGGCCACTGAAGTGGGTGGTCTCGGCGATCCTCGTGGCCTTCCACTGGATCTTCGAGTCCCTCGGCATGGACCCGTCGGCCGGCATCACGTGGGTGCTGTCGATCATCTTCCTGACCTTCGTGGTCCGGGCCGCGCTGATCCCGATCTTCGTCCGGCAGATCAAGTCGCAGCGCCGGATGCTCGAGGTCGCGCCGCAGCTGAAGAAGATCCAGGACAAGTACAAGGGCAAGAAGGACCAGTTCTCGCGTGAGGCCATGAGCCGCGAGACCATGGCGCTCTACAAGGAGACCGGGACGAACCCGCTGAGCTCCTGCCTGCCGCTGCTCATCCAGATGCCGATCTTCTTCTCGCTGTACTCGGTGCTGCACGAGGCGCAGATCAACAAGACGGGCATCGGCCTGCTCACGAACACCCTGGCGCAGGACTTCGGCAACGCCGCCCTGTTCGGCGCTCCCCTGCACGAGACCTTCACGAACGCCTCCGGGTGGGAGGTCCGCGTCATCGCCGGCTTCATGATCGTCGTGATGACCGCGTCGCAGTTCGTCACCCAGCTGCAGCTCGTGGCCAAGAACATGTCGCCGGAGACCAAGGCGTCGCCGATGTACCGCCAGCAGAAGATGATGCTGTACATCCTCCCGCTCGTCTTCGTGATCTCGGGCCTCAGCTTCCCCCTCGGCGTCATGTTCTACTGGCTCGCGTCGAACATCTGGACGATGGCGCAGCAGTACTTCGTGATCCGCAGCATGCCGACCCCGGGTTCCGAGGCCGCGCTCGCCCGCGAGGCCCGCCTCGCCAAGAAGGCCCAGCGCCGCGGCACCCCGGTGCTCGCCGAGGCCGGCGCCGGCTCGGCAGCGGTCGAGGTCGAGCCCGTCCGCGTGACCACGCAGCGCCAGCAGCCCGTCGGCAAGAACCGCTCCAAGAAGAACGGGAAGAAGTAAGTGACCGAGCAGGACACCGCCCCCACCGTCGACGCTCCCGTCGAGACCGACGACGCCCGCGACGAAGCGGACATCGCTGCGGACTACATCGAGGAGCTCCTCGACATCTGCGACCTCGACGGTGACATCGAGATCGAGGAACGTGCCGGGCGGGTGTACCTGTCCGTGAGCGACGAGGGCGGTGCGCTGCGGGTGCTGTCGAAGCCGGAGACGGTGTCGGCCCTGCAGGAGCTCACCCGGATCGCCGTGCAGGCGGAGACCGGTGAGTTCAGCCGGCTCATCCTGGACATCGGCGGCTCGCGGGACGCCCGCGCCACCGAGCTCCAGCGACTGGTCGACACCGCGGTCGAACGCATCGAGGCGGGTTCGTCGTCCGCAGCACTGCCCCCGATGTCGTCGTACGAGCGCAAGCTCGTGCACGACCTGGTCGCGGAGAAGGGCTTCCACTCGGAGTCCGAGGGCGAGGGACGAGACCGCCACACGGTCGTCACCCGATGACGGACGAGGTCACGCCGGTCCTGGAGCAGGAGCCGGCGGCCGCTGCGGTCCTGTTCGGGGACCGCATCGAGCTCGCACGGTCCTTCACCGCCGAGCTCGCCCGCCGCGGCGAGGAGCTGGGCCTGATCGGCCCGCTCGAACTGCCGCGACTGTGGACGCGACACATCCTCAACTCTGCACTGCTCGCTCCCCTTCTGGAGGCCGACGGTCGCGTCGCCGACGTTGGTTCCGGTGCCGGATTGCCCGGTCTCGTGCTCGCGATCGCCCGCCCCGACGTCACCTTCACGCTCATCGAGCCGATGGAGCGTCGCTGCGACTGGCTGAACGCGGAGTCGGAGCGGCTCGGGCTCGAGAACGTCACGGTCCTGCGCGGACGAGCGGAGGACGTCGCGGACTCCGTCGTGGTCGACCAGGTGACGGCGCGAGCGGTGAGTGCGCTCTCGAAGCTCATCCCCCTCACTGTGCCGCTGGTCCGGTCGGGCGGGCAGCTCGTCCTCATGAAGGGTGCGCGAGTCGACGAGGAGATCGAGAAGGCCCGGAAGGTCATCCTGCGCAAGCGCCTGACCGATGTCGAGGTGCTCGAGCTCGGGGACGGTGTGGTCGAGGAGACCACGCGAGTCTTCCGGGCTACAGTTGACTGACGCCGCGGCTGGGTCCGGCTCCGCCGGACGCCGAACGCCCGACGTTCCACGTGGAACACTGACCCGGGGAAGAGGTCTTCGTTGAGTTCATCGACCGACTACGACGCGTCGACGCCCCTGGCCCGCGAGCTCGCGGATCTGAACCGACGACGCCGGGCGATCGCGACCCAGCAGTTCCCGCTCCCCGAGAAGACCCGCGTCTTCACCGTGTCGAACCAGAAGGGCGGGGTCGGCAAGACGACCACGACCGTCAACCTGGCCGCCGCGCTGGCCCACGGTGGCGCCCGGGTGCTGGTGATCGACCTCGACCCGCAGGGCAACGCCTCGACGGCGCTCGGAGTCGAGCACCAGGCCGAGGTGACGAGCGTCTACGACGTGATCGTCGACGAGGCGCCGATCGCTGATGCGGTGCAACGCTCCCCCGAGTCCGAAACGCTGTGGTGCGTGCCAGCGACGATCCACCTCGCCGGCGCCGAGATCGAGCTCGTCTCCCTGGTCGCCCGCGAGCAGCGGCTACGAACGGCGCTCGACCAGTACCTGTCCTCGCTCGACGAGCCGTACCACTACGTGTTCATCGACTGCCCGCCCTCGCTCGGACTGCTGACGATCAACGCGTTCGTCGCGGCCCACGAGGTGCTGATCCCGATCCAGACCGAGTACTACGCACTCGAGGGCCTCAGCCAGCTCCTGCGGAACATCGAGCTGATCGAGCGGCATCTCAACCCGAATCTCCGCGTCTCGACCATCCTGCTCACGATGTTCGACGGGCGCACCAACCTGTCGAACCAGGTTGCAGCGGATGTCCGTGAGCACTTCGGAGAACAGGTCCTCAAGGCCGTGATCCCCCGGTCGGTTCGCGTGAGCGAAGCACCGAGTTACGGCCAGAGCGTCGTGTCGTACGACGTCAACTCGTCAGGGTCGCTCTCCTACCTGGAGGCGGCCGCCGAGATCGCAGCACGAGGAGCGCAGGACTGATGGCACCCAAGCGAACCGGCCTCGGTCGAGGTATCGGCGCCCTGATCCCCACGGCGTCGGACCAGCAGGACCGCCCGGTCGACGTGTTCTTCCCGACCGGTGGATCCCCGGCATCTCCCCCGTCTGCCGGCGGGGCGACCGCCGAGGACCTGGTGGCCGTTCCGGGTGCGCGGCTCGCGAACCTCAACCCGCTCGACGTGGTGCCGAACGCGCAGCAGCCGCGGAAGGAGTTCCGCGAGGAAGAGCTCCAGGAGCTCGTGCACTCGATCCGCGAGATCGGCGTGCTCCAGCCGATCGTCGTCCGCCCGATCGCGGGTGCCTCGGGAACCGAGCCGCAGTACGAGCTCATCATGGGTGAGCGGCGTCTCCGTGCGACGAAGGAACTCGGGCTCGCGACGATCCCGGCGATCGTCAAGGACACCCCCGATGATGCGATGCTGCGAGACGCGTTGCTCGAGAACCTGCACCGCGCACAGCTGAACCCGCTGGAAGAGGCGTCGGCGTACCAGCAGCTCCTCGCTGACTTCGGGATCACCCAGGAGCAGCTCGCGCAGCGTATCGGTCGGTCGCGCCCGCAGATCACGAACACCATCCGGCTGCTCCGCCTGCCCTCCCCCGTGCAGCGCCGCGTCGCCGCCGGTGTGCTGTCGGCTGGACACGCGCGGGCGATCCTCGCGGCGCCCGATGCAGAGGCGATGGAGTACCTGGCCGAGAAGATCGTCAACGAGGACCTGTCGGTGCGCGCGGCCGAGGCCATCGCGCAGCAGCTCGCGGCGAAGACGCCGGTGAAGCCGAAGGCGGAGCCGTCGAAGCGACAGGCGCACTTCAACGACCTGGCTGAGCGCATCGGCGACCGGCTGAACACGCGTGTGAAGATCGCTGTCGGAGCCCGGAAGAGTTCCGTCACGATCGACTTCGCGAACGGGGACGACCTGAACCGCATCCTCGGCGAACTCGGCATCAGCGACGTCACCGACTGAGCCGCTCCCGCACGTCACTGTGTTCACGGAGCTGATCTGCCGGTTCGAGTGCACTCGGCAAGACGCGCCCTGAGCCGCAGGCGCCCTTCTGACGGCCTCGCTCAGGTCTGGCTGGTTCGCATAACGGCAAGGCCCTTCTGAGCCGGCAGGAGCGCTCTGGCGGGCTGTCGTGCCCTCCTGTCGTCTCTGTGGCCACCGTGGTCTCGTATTCGCCTGCTGACGGTCGTGCGGCAATCCAGCGTCCGTTCCACGTGGAACATTCGACACTGCCGCCCGATCCCCATGAAGACGAAGGCCCGTTGATCGGGAGCTGTGGCCCGCTACGGCTCAACGGTCGGGGTTCCGGATGCCTCGGCTATCCGAGCCGATCCCGTCGTCTGAGTGGCCAGGGCGCCAAGGACTGAGTGGAGAGCCTCAAGCCGAACGAGGCGTCCGCAAGCGTCCGAGTACGACTGCCGGCTCGAGATGAGGGTCGTCGAAGGATGACCGGGATTCCTCGGAGGCGGAAGCCCGGGGCGCGGACGAGGAGTTGCCTGCTCCCCACCAGCTGGCGGTCGTGGTCCGAGAGGTATCGCGCGCTGATGGGCTGGCGATGGCCAGGGCGGCGAATTGCCCCGTCTCATCCCCTTGCCGGCGGGATCCGCCGGGTCTGTCCGAAAGGGAGACCCGCGGGGCGAGAGGGCTACCGGGCGGAGCAGGACGCTCAGCGCATCGCACCTGCTTCCGGCCTGCAGCCGATCGGTGTCGGGACCGTCGTACGACTGCGCCCGGAGGGATGGCGCAGCAGGAGTTCATGTTCCACGTGAAACGCTGCGCAGCGAAGCGAGCTTCCAGAGCCCGACTGCCGCGAAGATCGGCTTGAAGAGGATCATCTCTCCGAACCGATAGTCGTCAGCGGGCACGAGCCGGTTTGCGAGCCGCAGGTCTTGACGACGGAGGTACGCACGAGCCTTGGCAGCGTGGAGACCGTTCGAGCAGATCGCGATCATGGCCGAGTCATTGAGGAGCTTCCGCGCATTGGTGATGTTCTCCCATGTCGACACACTCTCCCGGTCGCACCGAATCTCACCGAGCCACCCTGTTGCGCGCACTGTTTCAGCGAGCAGGTCGGCTTCAGGACGGGTGCCCCGGGCGGCTCCACCGCAGCATATGACGGTGATGGTTACTCCATGCGCCGCAAGACGCAGCGCTGTCCGGGCAGCGATCCGCGCTCGCCAGCGGTTCACGGCATTGGGGCGATCCCCTCGATCGGCGAAACCGAGGACGACGACATTGCAGGTACGGCCCTGATGCGAAGCAATCAGCTCCTCCCCGTACCGCTGGTTGTCGCCGAGCTCTGCACGTGCCTGCGCTGATGCCCGGGCATGGACCGCCTCACCGAAGGTCAGCGCGGCGAGGGTGGCCGAACCCACCAGAGCAACGACAAAGGGCAGTGTTCCACGTGGAACACTGCCCTTCGCGGACATGATCAGGCGCGGTGGTCGCGGATCGCCTGCTCCGCCAGCTCGGCGTACGTCCACCCGAGGTCGAAGCCGGATGCGCTGAGGGCCTGCGGAACGAGTGAGGTCTCAGTCAGCCCCGGAAGGACGTTCGCCTCGAGGAACCAGGGCGTACCAGCGCCGTCCACGATCAGGTCGACGCGCGAGAGGTGGCGGAGGCCGAGCGCGGTGTGTGCTGCAACTGCGGCGTCTGCTGCTGCGCGAGCGAACTCGTCGGAGAGCCGAGCCGGTGTGAAGAACGTCGTCTCCCCCGCGTTGTACCGCGCCTCGAAGCCGTAGGTCCCGCTCTTCGGGACGATCTCGACCGCGGCCAGGGCGACCGGACCGTCGCCGGTGTCGATGATGCCGACGGCCACCTCGGTCCCGCGGATAAGCTGCTCGACGATGACGTCGTCGCAGTAGGTGTACGCCGACACCATCGCACGGGGCAGGTCGTGCGGGTCCTCGACGAGCGTCACGCCCTGTGCACTGCCGCCTCGTGCGGGCTTCACCGCCAGCGGCACCGGGTGCTCCGCCGCGATCGCGTCGAGCACCCCGACGGCCCCGAGCTCACGGAAGACGTCGTGCGACAGCGTGACCGACCGCGGGGTACGCACGCCCGCACGCGCGACCAGCGCGGACGAGGTGGGCTTGTCCCACGCGAGCCGAGCGGATGTCGACCGCGAGCCGACGAACGGGATGTCGAGTGCCTCCAAGACACCGCGCAGCGCGCCGTCCTCACCGGACGCGCCGTGCAGCGCCGGCCACACGACGTCCGGGCGAGATTCGCGGAGCGCCGGCAGGAGGGTGGCGTCGGCGTCACGTAGGTCGACCTGCCAGCCGTAGCCCGTCAGGGAGTCGGCAACGCGACGACCCGATCGGAGCGAGACGTCGCGCTCGTGCGAGATCCCTCCCGCGACGACGACGACGTGACGACGGGTGAGCTCGGCCATGCGAGGGTCCTCCGGGTGGAACGGTCGATGGAAGTGCTGGTCAGGAGATGTTCGGCGGCGGTGCGACCACGGTGGAGCGCGACTCGGTGACCGCGCTCGGCCGCGTGGAGTGCCCGAAGGTCTCGAGTAGCTCGAGCTCGTCGTTGATGACCGTCGCGAGGCGCTTGACCCCGACCCGGATCTGGTCCGGCGTCGGGTAGCAGAACGACAGGCGGATGTTGCCCCCGCCGCGGCCGTCGGCGTAGAACGCGGTCCCGGGCGTGTAGGCGACCAACTCCTTCACGGCACGGGGCAGCATGCCCTTCGAGTCGAGCGACTCCGGCAGCGTGAGCCAGACGAAGAAGCCGCCGTTCGGCTTCGTCCACGACAGGTCGGGCAGGAACTCCCCCAGCGCGGCCAGCATGGCGTCCCTGCGCTCCGCGTAGAGGCCTCGGAAGGTGTCGACCTGCCCCTTCCAGTCTGCGGCGTCCAGGTAGGCGTTCACGACGTACTGACCGAAGGAGTTCGGCGCGAGGACGGCGGACTCGTTGGCCAGGACGAGCTTTTCGCGGATCGCGTGCGGGGCGAGCGCCCAGCCGACGCGGAAGCCCGGGGCGAGGGTCTTCGAGAAGGACCCGAGGTAGACCACGCCCTCGTCGTCGATCGAACGGATCGCCTGCGGCGCGGGCTCGTCAAACCAGAGCAGTCCGTAGGGGTTGTCCTCGAGCACGAGGATGCCGTTCGATCGGCAGATGTCGAGGACCTCGATGCGACGCTCACGGCTCATCGTGACGCCGGCCGGGTTGTGGAAGTTCGGGATCGTGTAGAGGAACTTGATCCGCTTGCCCTGCGCGCGCAGGTTCGCGATCGCCTCGCGCAGCGCCTCGGGGACCAGGCCGTGCTCGTCGGTCGTGACGTGGACCGTCTCCGCCTGGTACGAGCGGAAGACGCCGATGGCGCCGACGTACGAGGGCGACTCGGCGAGCACGACGTCGCCCGGGTCGATGAACAGTCGCGTGACGAGGTCCAGCGCGTGCTGCGAGCCGGTGGTGACCACGACGTCCTCGGCACTGGCACGGATGCCCTCGAGGCTCATCACGTCGACGATGTGCTCGCGCAGGGACCGCAGACCCTGGCCGCCGCCGTACTGCAGCGCCATGGCGGCGTCCTCGGTCATCACCCGGTCGATCGACCCGGTGACGAGCTCGCGCGGCAGCGCCGAGACGTACGGCATGCCACCGGCGAGCGAGACCACCTCGGGCCGCGATGCCACGGCGAACAGGGCTCGGACCTCGGAGGCGCTCAGCCCGGCGGTGCGCTGGGCGTAGGAGTCGTACCAGGGGTCGAGGCTGTTGCCGTTCGTCATCGTGTGCTCCGTTCAGTGGGACATTCCCGCCACACTACGACATTGCCCGCCGGATCTGCGGTGGGAGTCAGGGGCCGATCCTGAAGCTGTGGCCCGCCCACGTCCAGCTGGCACTCCCCCCGCACGACGACCCGGACGACGACGGCCCCGCTCTCCGGGGAGAGCGGGGCCGTCAGGGTCGTGCGGGGTGCCTACGCCAGGAACTCGGCGAGGTCGGCCTCGAGCGCCGGCTTCGGCTTCGCGCCGATGACGGTCTTGACGACCTCGCCGCCCTTGAACACCTTCATCGCCGGGATGGACGTGATCTGGTAGTTCATGGCCGACTGCGGGTTGTCGTCGACGTTGAGCTTGACGATCTCGATCTTGTCGGCGTGCTCCGCGGCGATCTGGTCGAGGATCGGGGAGACGGCGCGACACGGGCCGCACCACTCGGCCCAGAAGTCGACGAGGATGGTCTTGTCGGACTTGAGGACCTCGTCCGAGAAGGTGGCGTCGGTGACGGCCTTTGCGTTGGACATGTGTGCTCCTTCGAGAAGTTCAGTTGGTGCAACGGCTGGGCCGCCGCGGTATTCCGAGGTGGGTCAGGCTCTGGCGGCCTCGACGTCGATGATCGCCGGGCCCTCGGGCGTGACACCCTCGGCCTGGTCGACGAGCGCGTCGTCGAGGTCGGCGAGGTACTTCTCCGCGTCGAGGGCGGCGACGGTGCCGGAGCCGGCCGCCGTGATCGCCTGGCGGTAGGTCGGGTCGATGACGTCACCCGCGGCGAAGACACCCGGCAGGTTGGTCCGCGACGAGCGACCCTGGACCGCGATGGTGCCCTCGGGCGCGAGGTCGATCTGCCCGTGGACCAGGTGCGTGCGCGGGTCGTTGCCGATGGCGATGAACAGCCCGTCGAGCTGGAGTGAGGATTCCTCACCGGTCACCGTGTCGCGGAGGGTGACGCCCTCGACCGAGGAGTCACCCGTGATCCCGGTGACCTCCTTGTTCCACGCGAACTCGATCTTCGGGTCGTTCATCGCGCGGTCCTGCATGATCTTCGACGCACGCAGGGTGTCCTTGCGGTGGATGACCGTCACCTTGTCGGCGAAGCGGGTGAGGAACGTGGCCTCCTCCATCGCGGAGTCGCCACCGCCGACCACCGCGATGTTCTTCTGGCGGAAGAAGAAGCCGTCGCAGGTCGCGCACCAGCTCACACCGTGGCCGGAGAGTCGCTCCTCGTCGGCGAGGCCGAGGTGTCGGTACGCCGAACCGGTCGCGTAGATGACCGCGAGGGCCTCGTACGTCTCACCGGAGCCGACCGTGACCTTCTTGACCTCGCCGGTCAGGTCGACCGAGACGGCGTCGTCGTACAGGACCTCGGCACCGAACTTCTCGGCCTGCTCCTGCATCTTGATCATGAGGTCCGGGCCCTGGATCCCCTCGGGGAAGCCCGGGAAGTTCTCGACCTCGGTGGTCTTGGTGAGCTCGCCACCGGTCTCGACGCTCGACGCGACGATCAGGGGCTTGAGCTCCGCGCGCGCGGCGTAGATGCCGGCGGTGAACCCGGCGGGACCGGAACCGATGATGATGAGCTGGCGCATGTGCCTCGCTGCCCTTCCGTTGAGTGCTGACCGGGTCAACACATGGTACCGGCGGGACATTCCGCGCCACCGGGGAGCGGACAGCCGGTGATCAGCGTCCGAGTCGCGCGCGGAGGAGCTTCACGGCGTTCGCGATCTCGCCGTTCCTCGCGACGACCAGGGCGCCGAAGTACACGACCGCCATCGCTGCACCGCTGAGCACGATGGTGATGAACGCGCCCGTCCGGTCGGACATCGCGAAGCCGTCCTCGACGAAGGCGCCGAGGGTGGACACGACCACGGCACCGGCGACGCCCGCGATGAGCGCGGCGATGACGAACTGCACGTGCGAACGGGTGACGACGGGCCCCTCGATGCCGTTCAGGCGACGACGGACGAGGACGAGCGCCACGATCGTCTGCGCGGTCCCCGCCAGCGTCGTGCACGCTGCGATCGAGACACCGACGATGCTCTGCGGGAACGTCGCGACGGCGAGGGCCCCGATGACGAACAGCACCGACTGCACGCACTGCATGAGGAACGGCGTGCGGTGGTCGTGCATCGCCCAGAAGACCCGCTGGATGATGAAGAGCATGCTGAACAGCACCAGACCGGGCATGTAGGCGAGCAGCACCGCGCCGATGGAGAGCGCCTGCTCGAAGGTGCCGGCGAACATGCGCCCGAACGGCACGGACACCACGATCAGTGCCACGGACGCGAACACCGTGAACAGTCCGACGATCCGCAGGGACAGCGACAGGTTGCGCCGGACGGCGTCCAGGTCGCCCCGTTCTGCGTCGTGGCTCATCCGCGTGAAGTACGCCGTCGCGATCGACACCGCGAAGATCGAGTGCGGCAACATGAAGAGCAGCCACGCGTTCTGCAGGACCGCGTTGCCCGCGGCGCCCGTGCCGAGCGACGCGACGCGCGACTGCACGATGCCCGCGAGCTGCGTGACGAGGATCATCGCGAAGAGCCAGCCTGCCGCCGTGCCGGTCGCCTTGAGCCCGACCCCGCGCCACCGGAAGTCCGGACGGAACGACAGTCCCGCACGCTTCCAGAAGAACGGCAGGAACGCGGCCTGGGCCATCACACCGAGCGATGCACTGCCGGCGAGGACGGCGATCTTCAGGGGGGTCCACGAGTCGACCGAGGAGTTGACCGCCTGGTCGCCGAACATCGCGATGAAGACGACGAGGCCGGCGATCGCGATGACGTTGTTGATGAGCGGCGCCCACGTGAACGGACCGAAGACCTGCTTGGCGTTCAGGACCTCGCCGAGCAGCGAGTACAGCGCGTAGAAGAGGATCTGGGGGAGGCACCAGAACGCGAACGCGACCGCGAGGTCGGTCTGGGCCGGCGTGAAGCCCTTGCCGTCGCCCGTGGCCTGTTGGCTGTACAGCCAGACGAGGAACGGCGCGAGGACCGTGGCGACGATCGTGATGACGACGAACACGGTGGTGCCGAGCGTCACGATCTTGTTGACGTACGCCGTCCCGCCGTCGCGGCTCTGCTGCATCGACCGCACGATCTGCGGGATGAGCACCGCGGAGAGCAGGCCACCCGCGATGAGGGCGTAGATGTTGTTCGGCAGCTGGTTCGCCAGGGCGAAGGCGTCGGCACCCGGCGAGTGCGCCTGGCCGATCGCGTACGCCAGCACGAAGGTCTTGCCGAAGCCGAGCACCCGCGAGAGCATCGTGCCCGCGGCGAGCATCGCGCTCGCCCGTCCGAGGTTCCGCTCGGCTGCGGGCTCCGCGTCGACGGCGGGCTGCTGCTGCGTGCTGATGGTCGGCTCCTCGGGATCGGACACGGTGTCGTCCTGGTCAGGTCGGCCGGCCGGGAGGCGCGGCTCACCTCCGTCGCGGACGGTCGCGTCCGCAGGGCGCGCGCCGTCCTGCTGTGGTGCGCCGGACCCGTTCGGTGCGACGTGCGCGGGACCGGACACGGCGGTGGTGCCGACGGCTGCTGCACCGACCGCCCCTGCACCGACCGCCCCTGCGCCGACCACCGCGGCTGCGGGGGCCGCCTGCGCGACGCCGGACGAGCCTCCAGACCGGGCGGCGGGAGCACCGGGCGCATCGGGCTGCACCGCGAGCGGGCGGTTCGGGTCGTCGTCGTCCTCGTCGTCGAGATCGCCGTTGCGGCGTCGGATGCGCTTCCGGATGCTACGGAAGATCCCGAAGCCGAAGATCGCGACGAGACCGATCGCTGCCACGGCCGTGATGACCGTCTCCCACTGCGCCTGCACGTTGAGCTCGACGGTCGTGGGCTGCGACACGGTGACCCCGGTCGGCGTGGTCAGCGACATCGTCAGGCTGACCTTGCCGTTCGCGACCGACCGGACCGGGATCGTCGTGCGGGCCGAGGACTGCGGTTGGAGCTTCACCTCGACGTCGTTCCGCACGACCTGCAGCGCCGAGCTCGACGGCTGGACGTTGAGCAGGACGGTGATCGGGTAGTCCGTGCGGTTGCGTACCGACACGGGCAACGACGAGCGGTCGCCGAGGAGCGTGAGCGAGCTCGAGTCGGGGATGCTCACCTGGTCGGTGGTCTGCGTCCAGGTCCGGACCTGCTTGCCGACGGCGGTGGTCAGCGCCTCGGGATCGCCGCGCCAGGCGTTCGACGCCAGGGCGAGCAGGCGCAGTCGTGCCGGGGCGGTGACGGTCGCGGGGTCGTCGACGGCGGATGCGAAGGCGGTGAGGTCCTGCTCGCTCGCGACCAGTCGGCGCAGTCGGTCGAGGCGGTCCGACCCGTCGTCGGCCGGGGCCAGCGTGAGGGACCCGGCGGTGGCCTTCGCCGCGGTCGAGAGGTCGGCGGGAGCGACCCACGGGGTGTCCTCGAGCGCGTCGAGGGCGCTGCTCAGCATCGTCGAGTCGGTCGGCCACTCGCGGCCGAGGGTCAGGAGCACGGGGCTCTGCGCGCTGCCGGAACGGGCTGCGGTCGCGAGGGTCGCGGTGAGCTCGGCCATCGCGGCGTCGTGGTCGCGCTGGTCGGTGGCGGTGGCCGCCTCGCGGAGCAGCGCTGACATGCCCTGGTCGGCGACGAGCACCTTCTGGTCGCCGATGCGCTCCGAGGCCGCGACGGTGGTGTCCGGGCCGGCCGAGGTGTTGCCGCTCGCGACGATGGTCGTCTCGGCGCCGGCCTTCGCGAGCGCGGGCAGGTCGTCCGTGGCCAGGGTGTTCTCGACGGGCCAGGCGACACCGTCGAGCGCGTAGGGGAAGTCGAGCAGGCTGGCCGTCGTCGGCAGTGTCGTGGTCGTGCCGTCCTGGCCCGTGCCGTCCTGGCCCGTGCCGTCCGGTGCTGCACCGTCCTGGTCCGCGCCGTCCTGCGCGTCGGCGGTCGCGTCGTCCGTGGTGGTCGGGGTCGTGCCCGGAGTCTCGTCGGGGGTGGCACCGGCGGAGGCCGTCGGCGTCCCCGTGGCGGTGGCCGTGGGGGTCGGGGTCGGCGTGCTGGCACCGGGGAAGTTCTGCTCCTCGACCGCCTGGTCGAGCGAGATGACGCCGGGGATGCCGTCCGCACCCGCCTGGCGCAGCCCGGTCACGTCGGCGTCGGCGTACGGCAGCGCGAAGGTCTCGTTCCGGAGCCCCTCGAGCCGGTCGAGCCAGCTCCGGGCGCTGGACGGTGCGTTCTCGCCGAGCAACCGGATCGAGGCGATGATCCGCGGGTCGACGCCCACGGCCACGTTGTGGTCCACGGCGGCGTCGAGCTGCTGGGTGAGGGTCCCGTCCACCGAGGTCGCGGCCGCGAGGGCGTCGGCGCCGATCACGCCGTCGACGGTGGCCGGGAGGGTGATCGGCATGGCGACGGAGACGCCGACCGGGGTCTGCTGGAAGTCCGGGTACCACGTGATCGCGGACCGGGCGACGGCCGAGGTGTCGCCTGCGGTGTACTCGGCGGCGATGCGTCGGGCGCCGAACGACGAGTACCCGCCCAGGGCGACGTTGCCCGGCACGATGGTCACGGTCTGCGTCACCGATCGGTGCGCCGGGACCGCCGGGACGTCCGTGGTGTCCATCGGGGCGCCGAGGTAACCGGTCGTGCTGGTGTCGGCAAGCCAGTCGGAGAGGACGTCGCGTGTGCTCTCGGAGCGGAAGATGTCGAGCTCGACCGAGCCGGCGGGAACCTCGGTGTCCGTGTCGTTCCTCACCGTGACCGTGAGCTGCAGGTCCTGGTCGCGTCGGACGATCCCGCGGCCGGCGGGAGCGATCGAGACCGTCGTCCTCCCCTGGTCGGCAGCGGCCGGAGCGGCGGTGCGGGTCGTGGTGCGGTCGACCGTGGCGGCGTGGGCCGGGTCCGGACCTGCGGGCGTGACGACGATGCCGATGGCGACGAGGGCCGTCGCAGCGGCGGCGAGCGTGGAGCGGAGGATGTGCATACAGGAGGGCCCGAGGGTCGGTTCCGGCCGAGCACGAGTGTACGAGGGGCGGACGGGGACGATCCCGTGCGCGCGGGCCGTGTGGAGAACTCGGTGCGCCGATCTGGGAGGATGAGGTCCGTCATGCAGTCCGTTGCCCAGGCCGTCGAACGACTCGACGCACTCGCAGCCACCGAGCCGGTCGCCGTCCTCGCTCGGGCGTTCGCCGATGCCGGACACGAGCTGGCCCTGGTCGGCGGCCCCGTCCGCGACGCGTTCCTCGGTCGACCCGTCACCGACCTCGACTTCACGACCGACGCCCGCCCCGACGACGTCCTGCGCATCGTCGAGCCGATCGCGAGTGCGACGTGGGACGTCGGTCGGCAGTTCGGCACGATCGCCGCCCGGGTCGCCGGCGAACAGGTCGAGATCACGACCTACCGCAGCGACTTCTACGACGGCGAGACCCGGAAGCCCGAGGTGGCGTTCGGCGACACGATCGAGGACGACCTGCTCCGCCGGGACTTCACCGTGAACGCCATGGCGCTCCGACTCCCCCAGCGCGAGCTCGTCGATGTGCACGGCGGTGTCGAGGACCTGCTGGCCGGCCGGCTGCACACCCCGCAGGCGGCACCCGTGTCGTTCCGCGACGACCCGCTGCGCATGATGCGGGCCGCACGCTTCACCGCCCAGCTCGGCTTCACGGTGTCCGACGAGGTCCGTGCCGCGATGACGGACCTCGCGGACTCGATCGACATCGTGTCGGCAGAGCGGGTCCGCGACGAGCTCGTCAAGCTGCTGAACACGTCCGGGCCGGTCCCCGGCGTCCGCCTGCTCGTGGACACCGGTCTCGCCGAGCGCTTCCTGCCCGAGCTCCCCGCGATGCGCCTGGAGATCGACGAGCACCACCACCACAAGGACGTCTACGAGCACTCGCTGACCGTGCTGTCGCAGGCGATCGGGTACGAGGCCGAGCGGCACCCGGGCGAGGCCCCGGACACGGTGCTCCGGCTCGCCGCGCTCCTGCACGACATCGGCAAGCCGGCGACCCGGAAGCTCGAACCGGGCGGTGCCGTCAGCTTCCACCACCACGACCTGGTCGGCGCGAAGCTCGCGAAGAAGCGACTGCGGGCGCTGCGGTTCGACAACGACACCATCGCGGCGGTGTCCCGTCTCATCGAGCTGCACCTGCGGTTCTTCGGCTACACCGAGGGTGCGTGGACCGACTCCGCCGTCCGCCGCTACGTCCGTGACGCGGGTCCGCTGCTCGAACGTCTGCACGAGCTCACCCGCTCGGACGTCACGACGCGGAACCGCCGGAAGGCCGACCGCCTCGGCTTCGCCTACGACGACCTCGAGGACCGCATCACGGCGCTCGCGGAGCAGGAGGAGCTCGAGGCAATCCGGCCCGACCTGACGGGTGACGACATCATGCGCATCCTCGACATCCAGCCGGGGCGTGCCGTGGGCGAGGCCTACCGGTACCTGCTCGAGGTGCGGATGGACGAGGGGCCCCTCGGCGCCGACGAGGCCGAGCAGCGCCTGCGCGCCTGGTGGGCCGAGCGGGACGCGACGGCCTGAGCCGCCCCGGTCCCGACGCGACCGCCTGCCGGACCGGGGCCGTTCTGCACAGCCGGTGGCGCGCCTCCAGGCCGTGGGCTAAGCTACTCGGGTTGTCCTTGCGCTCCTGCGCCACCGGACACATGCATCAACCCTCCTGCTCCGGGAACCGCCCGGGGCCGCCGAGACCAAAGGAGGTGGGTTCCGCATGCACCAGTACGAACTGATGGCGATCCTCGACCCCGAGATCGACGAGCGCACCGTTGCTCCCAGCCTGGACAAGTTCCTCGCGGTCATCCGCAATGACGGTGGCACCGTCGACAACGTGGACGTCTGGGGCCGTCGTCGCCTGGCCTACGAGATCGCGAAGAAGTCCGAGGGCATCTACGCCGTCGTCGACTTCACCTCGACCCCCGAGGCCGCCAAGGAGCTCGACCGTCAGCTCGGTCTCTCCGAGGCCGTGCTCCGCACGAAGGTCCTCCGCGCCGAAGAGGCGATCGCCCAGGTCGCCGCGCAGAAGCAGCGCGACGAGGCCCGTGCGGCCCGCAAGGCCGCCAACGCGACCGCGAGCGCCGAGTAGGTCATGGCCGGCGAAACCGTCATCACGGTGGTGGGCAACCTCACCGCGGACCCCGAGCTGCGTTACACGCAGAACGGGCTCGCGGTGGCGAACTTCACCATCGCATCCACCCCTCGCACGTTCGACCGTCAGGCGAACGAGTGGAAGGACGGCGACGCGCTGTTCCTCCGTGCGAGCGTGTGGCGCGAGTTCGCCGAGCACGTGGCGGGCTCGCTGACGAAGGGCTCGCGCGTCATCGCGCAGGGTCGTCTGCGTCAGCGCTCCTACCAGGACCGTGAGGGCCAGCAGCGCACGAGCATCGAGCTCGAGGTCGACGAGATCGGCCCGTCGCTCCGCTACGCGACCGCGCAGGTCACCCGTGCTGCGGGTGGCTCCGGCGGCGGTCGTGGCCAGGTCGGGGGCGGCAACGCTTCCGGTGGTGGCCAGGGCGGCAACGGCGGCGGCTGGAACAACAACGGCGGTCAGTCGGACGCACCGTGGTCGCCCCAGGGCGGCCAGCAGGGCGGCAACGCACAGTCGAACGACGTGTGGAGCCAGCCCGGCGGTTCGTACGACGACGAGACGCCGTTCTGATCCTCAGCGGTCTGACGGACACACAACTTCTTCTTCTCTAAGGAATCACAATGGCTGGAAAGAGCACCGGCGACCGCCGGAAGCCTCGCGGCAAGGGCGGCAAGAACGCCGCTCCCGCGAAGTCGATCAAGGTCGGCGTCATCGACTACAAGGACGTCGCGACCCTTCGCAAGTTCATCTCCGAGCGTGGCAAGATCCGCGCCCGTCGCATCACCGGCGTCTCCGTCCAGGAGCAGCGCCTCATCGCCCGTGCCGTGAAGAACGCCCGTGAGATGGCGCTCCTCCCCTACGCCGGCTCCGGCCGCTGATCGGAGGAGTTCACATGTCGAAGCTCATCCTCACCCACGAGGTCTCCGGCCTCGGTTCCGCCGGTGACGTCGTCGACGTCAAGAACGGCTACGCCCGCAACTACCTCATCCCCCAGGGCTTCGCCGTCGCGTGGTCCAAGGGCGGCGAGAAGCAGGTCGAGTCGATCCGTGCGGCCCGTGCCGCTCGCGAGCTCGCCACCATCGAAGAGGCCCAGGACCTCAAGATGAAGCTCGAGAACGCGACCATCAAGCTGACCGTCAAGGCCGGCAAGGACGGCCGCCTGTTCGGTTCGGTCCGCCCGGCGGACGTCGCCGACGCCGTCCAGGCGCAGGGCGTCGGTTCGCTGGACAAGCGCAAGGTCGAGGTCCCCGCGACCATCAAGACCGTCGGTGACCACGAGGCCACCGTGCGTCTGCGCGAGGACATCACCGCGGTGATCTCCCTGCAGGTCGTCGCCGCCAAGTAAGCAGCGGCACCACCGTCGAAGGGCGGGTCTCCTCCGGGAGGCCCGCCCTTCGTCGTGCGCGCTGATCGCGTCCCGCAGGGGGCCGCGACACACGTCGGTGCGGGTGTGCGGCGGACGTTCACGTCCGTCGCGACGGCACGAACTCCCGGTGAACAACACCCGAACACCCCCGTCCGGGAGGCAACGGGTCGGTACGGTCGTCCCGGCTTCCGGTACCGGAGGCGTACCACCTCGACACCAGGAGCACGACATGCCCAACTTGAACGTCACCTACGGCGAGATGCAGGACGCCGCGACCCGACTCGTGAACGGTGAGCAGGACATCACCTCGAAGCTGCGGGAGCTGAAGGCGCTCGTGGACTCGCTGATCAGCGGCGGCTACGTGACGGACCAGTCCTCGGTCGCGTTCGGGAGCTCGTACCAGGAGTTCAACGACGGTGCCACGAAGACCATCGAGGGTCTCGAGGGCATGTCGATGTACCTGAACAAGGCGGCCGAGGCGCTGCAGCAGACCGACCAGGAACTCGCCAACGCCATCAAGTAGCGCGCGACACCGGACGGCCGGTCCACGACCGCTCCGGACGACGGGCGGCCCACTGCGGGCCGCCCGTCCCACCTTCCACCGGCACACCAGCGCAGCGGCGCATCGGCACGGGCAGCGATCGGGAGCACCCATGGCAGACCTCATCATCACCAAGGCCGTCCTCGAGGACTCGGCCACGAAGCTCCGGCACATCTCGGACGAGCTGGAGCACCAGAAGTCCGACGACCGTGCCCTGACCGAGGTCTACGGCCAGCACGACGTGCAGCGGGCGATGCACGACTTCTCCGGCGACTGGAAGATCCACCGCGAGAAGATGACGGGCGCCGTGAAGGACCTGCACGACAAGATGCAGAAGTCGGTCGAGAACTGGTCGGCGCTCGAGCACGACCTGGCGGAGAAGCTCACGACCGAGCGCACCGACACGGGTCACACCGACGGGACGGCCGCCTGATGCCCGCCCGCGGAGGGAACTGGTCGCTCGTCGGCGAGGCCTCGGACCCGATCGTCGCGGACACGCAGGTCGTCCGCGAGCTGGTCGACTACTACCGCTCCATCGCGGACGAGATCCGCAGCGAGGCGGACGTCCTGAAGCGGATCGGCGAGGGCGACGAGTCGCAGTTCAAGGGCGAGTCCGCCGCTGCCGTGCGGAAGAAGAGCGGCGAGGTCGCCGCCTCGCTGCAGAAGATGTCCGGCCGCTACGACGCGATCCGCGACGCGCTGACCGGGTACCTGCCGTCGCTCGAGACCGCACTCGACGAGTCTGCCGCAGCGCTGCGCGAGGCCGAGGACGCGTCGGCAGCGGGGTCGCGCGCCGCGAGCATGGTGGACCCGTCGCAGGGACGGGCGCAGGACGCGCCGCCCCTGACCGCGGACGAGCAGGGGGCCGTCGACGCGAAGCACCGGGCGACCGAGGACGCACGGGCAGGAGCGGATGCGGCGACCGCGAAGCTCCGACGGGCCGTCGACACCCTGAACGGTGCCGGCCGTCAGGCTGCGTCGACGATCCGCGCCGCATGGGACGACGGCCTGCACGACACCCTCGGTGACAAGATCAAGGCGTTCTTCTCGAAGCTGCTCAAGATCCTGGTCAAGATCTTCACGTACATCGGCATCGCCCTGGCCGCGCTCGCCATCCTGATCCCCGGCGTGGGGATCCTGACCTTCATGGCGGCCGTGGCGGCGTCGGTGACCCTCGTCGCGAACATCGCGCTCGCGAGCATGGGCGAGGGCTCGTGGCTCGACGTGATCACCTCGGCGGTCGGCCTGGTGCTCGTCGGTGTCGGCGGCGCGTTGACCAAGGCGGTCTCGACGCTCAAGACGGCGGGGCTCGCGAAGGGGTTCGCCGGGTTCCAGAAGACGTCGCTGGACAAGATCCGGAACCTGCAGGACCTGCGTTCCGTGCAGATCACGAAGGCGCTCGGCGCCCGGACGGCGAGCGAGTACTCCGCGGCGCGGACCGAGGTGCAGGACCTCAGCAAGCAGATCGCGACGGTGAAGGAGACCTTCGCGGCTGCGAGGACGAAGAACGTCCTCGACGGCTTCAAGGAGAAGCCGAACTGGTGGCGGCCGAACCGGGCGCTCTGGAACGAGGACAAGGCGAAGGTGCTCGACGTCTTCGGGAAGGACGGCAAGGGCTGGCAGTGGGAGCGCCTGTTCAGTGTCGACCGGCAGTTCGAGATGACGAAGATGCAGAAGGAGCTGTGGGCGAAGTACGGCGTGCAGATCGCGGCGTCGCCGACGTGGCACACCTGGGCGGCCGGCGGACGCGTGGTCACGAGCTGGGTCAACACCTTCGTGTACGGCCAGGGGATCAAGCCGACGGGCTGGGGTGCCGACCAGGAACGCGTGCCCGGGTACGAGGCCGTCTCGGGCGCCCTCACCACCGCCTGAGCCGCGCCGATCGGTCCGCACTCCGGGGGACACCGGTCCGATCGGCGCACCGCGACACGCCGATGACCGCGGTGGTCTTGGCCACTGTGGCATGTGAATACCGCTCGGTACCGAGCCCGTCGGGACGCCGATGTACTGGAATGTGCACATCACTGTGCAGACCTCCGGGTCGACCGGGTCGAGAAATGTACCCCCCGAGATCGTTCCGCCCTGGAATAACGTTCCCGGTGTCCCTCGACCGGGGGGCGCGACGAACGACAGGAGCAGGCCATGCCCAACTTGAACGTGACCTACGGCGAGATGCAGGACGCCGCGACCCGACTCGTGAACGGTGAGCAGGACATCACCTCGAAGCTGCGGGAGCTGAAGGCGCTCGTGGACTCGCTGATCAGCGGCGGCTACGTGACGGACCAGTCCTCGGTCGCGTTCGGGAGCTCGTACCAGGAGTTCAACGACGGTGCCACGAAGACCATCGAGGGTCTCGAGGGCATGTCGATGTACCTGAACAAGGCGGCCGAGGCGCTGCAGCAGACCGACCAGGAACTCGCCAACGCCATCAAGTAGCGCGCTCCGCGCCCCGGTCGACGCTGCCGTCAGCGACGTCGGCCGGGGCGCGATCCGTTCCCGACCCGTCCCCTCGGAGGTACCCGTGTCCGATCTCGTGATCAGCCAGGAGCTCAGCGACAGCGCCGCGAAGGTGCACGCCATCAACGACGAGCTCGAACACCAGAAGTCCGACGACGACCAGTACCACGGCGTCTTCGGCGAGTCCCACCTGCAGGACGCCTTCTCGCACTTCAGCAAGGACTGGAAGCTCCACCGCGAGAAGATCCGCAAGAACGTCGACAAGCTCGACAAGAACCTGCAGAACTCGGTCGACACGTGGCGCGACCTGCAGCAGCAGCTGACCGACGGCCTGCAGTCGCACGAGGAGTCCGCCTGATGACCGCCCGCGCAGGTGACTGGGCCGCCCTCGACGAGCCGGGTGACCCGATCGCGACGCAGCCGGCGAAGGTGCTCGAACTCGCGGCGTACTACCGGGACATGGCGGAGTCGATGGAGACCACCGCCGCGACGCTCGAGAAGGTCGGCAGCGGCGACGAGTCCGTCGGCAAGGGCGAGGCCGTCGACGCCGTCCGCAAGCGGGCGAAGGACGTCGCCGGATCCCTGCAGCAGATGACCGGTCGGTACCGGTCGGCGGGCGAGGCTCTGCAGGGCTTCGCCGCAGCGGTCGGCGACGAGAGTGCCCGCGGGGCCGGGACCGTGATGGGGACCTCGTGGCAGGCGCTGCAGGACGCGATCGCCGCGAAGGGCGACCTCGGGTCGGCCCAGGGACTCGCCGATCCCGTCGCCGATGCGGAGGCCGGCGGGAAGGAGCCGACGCCGGAGGACACCGCCGACAGTCAGAAGCGCGCGGACCGGATCTCGAGCGCAGAGGATGCCGTCGCGGCGGCCAAGCGGAAGCTGCAGGACGCCCGCGAACAGCTCAGCGCCGCCGGCCGGGCGGCCGCGAGCACCATGCGGGACGGCTGGCACGACGGGCTGCACGACTCCGGGTGGTACAAGTTCATCCACATGCTCATCAAGATCCTGACCATCATCGGGATCGTCCTGGCCGTGTTCGCCTTCCTGATCCCTGGCCTCGGCATCGGTGCCATCCTCGGCGCGATCTCGGCGGGGATGACGTTGATCGCGCAGGCGGCGACCTTCGCGATGGGCGAGGGCAACGTCTTCGACCTCGTCATGGCGGTCGTCGGCGTGCTGACGCTCGGTCTCGGCACCGCGATCACGAAGGTCACCTCGACCGCGGTGAGCAACGGCATCAAGGCCACCAAGGGCGCCATGACCACGAAGTTCTCGTCCGCGAGCAAGGCCGCGCACAAGGCGGTCGGTGTGCGGAAGGACGAGCTGCAGGCGCTGAAGCGGGACTTCTCGAAGCTCGACAAGCGCCTCGACCGGCCCGTGTCGTCGGCGCAGGCGCAGACGATCACGAAGCAGCTCGACGGGCTGCAGGCACAGATCAGCAAGGCGACGAGGGCACTGGAACGGGCTCGAGGTCGTCGCGACGCCGTCGATGTGGAGTGGATCGGAACCGAGGCGTCGTTCGCGGCGAAGTTCGCCGACAACCCGAACTGGTGGAACGTCGCGAAGATCCACAAGGTGATCGCGAACGACGCGAAGCTCGTCAAGAAGCAGTTCTGGACCGAGGTCGGCACCCGCGGCGGACTCAAGGACTGGGGCGAGCGTTTGGGTGGCGTCGACTTCCAGTTCACCCGGGACCGCTTGAGTGACTTCGAGAAGCTGAACCGACTGCGGTCCGGCGTCACCGCGGCCCCGTGGTACCACGTCGGTGCGAACGGGTTCATGAGCGCGTGGGGCAAGGGCAACGCGATCGCCGGCCTGGTCATCGGCCCGATCGGCATCGGTGCCGACCAGGAGCGGCCGTGGACCGAGTGGGTCTCGGAGCACAAGCACCCCGTCACCGACCTGCCGACCGTGCCCGCAGCCCAGCGCTGACCCGATCGCCGGACCGGAACGAGAACCGAGGAGCACCATGACGACTGCGACCCCCACGGTGACGTCGAGCATCACGACCGACGCCTCGTGGCTGCTCGTCCCGCACCCCGACGAGGTCGACACCGCCTGGCGTGCAGAGACCCTCGAGCTGTTCGACGCGGTCGTCGGGCTCGACCGTGCTCGCTCGGGAGGGTCGGCGGTCACCGAGCTCGACACCGTCGCGGCGCTCGACACGCTGCTGGCCTTCCGCGCGGGTCTCGGGTCCGGGCAGCGTCTGCTCGCCTCGCTCGCGGTGCCGGGGAACTGGCCGCTCCCCGTGGTGGTCACCGTCGGGCTCGCCGAGGGCGGCACCGCGGACCTGCTCGACCTGGCCGGCGCGACCGGTGGTCTGCCGGTCGAGCCGCCCTCGGTCGACGAGCTCCCGGACCACGTGGGTGGCGAGGGGCCCGTCGTCACCCGCTACGACCTCGACGACGACGGGGCGATCTGGGCGTCGGTCACCGCCGTCCGTCGGGCTGACGGCGTCGACACGCACGTGCTCTGGCGGACGACGGACCTCGGGCTGGTCCCGGTGTTCGCGCCGCTCGTCGTCGACCTGCTGGCCACCGTCGAGAACGAGGTGCACGCATGACCACTCCGACCGCGTCGTTCCTGGTCGTCGTCCCGCCGGGGTGGGCCCGTCTGCCCGCCGGCGAGGACCAACGCGAGGAGCTCGGCGAGACCGTCCGCACCGTGATCGCGCGGGCGCTGCCGGACGACCTGCCACGGGACCGCGCCGAGCCGCTGCGGCAGGAGATGCGGAAGCGCCTCCTGCGCGCGGTGGTCGAGGCCGGGGACAACGGCGCCACCGCCGTCCACATGCCGGTCCAGCCCGTCGACGGGTACACCCCGCCGGTGTCGATCATCGAGTCCGAGGTGGACGACGAGTCCGAGGAAGCGCCCGAGCAGGTGGTCGCGCAGCTGCTCGCCGAAGCGCTGCCCACCCGGCGCGATCCGGACGACACCGGGCTGCGCGAGGTCGACGGCGGCATCGCGGCGCGCACCGAGCAGACGGTCCGGCGCGCGGACGTCGCCGCCGAGCTCCCGGAGGTCGGCGCGGACCTGCCCGTGGTGGACGACCGACAGGTGACGTACTCGATCCCCGTCCCGCACCGACCGGGTCGGTGGGTGATCATGTCGTTCTCGGCGATCAGCCCCAGCGACCCGGAGGACCCCGAGGCCGCCGAGCAGCTGACGGACGCGCTCGTGATGCTCTTCGACGCCGTGATGACCACCTTCCGCTGGACGGACGTCCCCGGCACCGAGCCGACCCCGCTCGAGCGTCGGATCGCCGAGATCGCCGAGGCCCGTTCGTGACCTGGTCGTTCCTGACGCCGGAGTCGCACCTGCTGC
The DNA here is from genome assembly GCF_005490985.1 of Curtobacterium sp. SGAir0471. NCBI lineage: Bacteria > Bacillati > Actinomycetota > Actinomycetes > Micrococcales > Microbacteriaceae > Curtobacterium > Curtobacterium sp. SGAir0471. The sequence continues at coordinate 3,506,925 of NZ_CP027869.1, read as the reverse complement.
TGACCATGTCGGTCGTCGTGCTCCTCGGCGCCCTCGCCGTCGTGGTGCCCACGATCGTCGCGCTCCGCCGCCGCACCTCGACCGACGCACTGGTCTGGGCCGACCAGGTGCGCCGGGACCCGGCCGCGGCCTGGGCCGTCGACCGGGTGCTCCGGGGGATCGAGGCCTCGTGCGCCGGGGCGGGCGTGCTGTTCCCCGGCGCGGTGCGGATCACGATCGGCCACACCGTGCGGATCGACGTCGCGTCGCCGACGATCGCGCCGCCGGCGCCGTGGACGGCCACGCCGGACGGTCGGACGTGGTCGGCGCCGATGTGGGCGCTGCAGGCGGTCCCGCTCGTCGGCGGGGCCCCGGTCGAGTTCGCGACGGCCGTACCGGTCGGCACCCGAGAGGACGAGACGGTCGTGGTCGACCTGCGTCGGGTGCGCGGGATCGTGGCCCTGCGCGGGGAGGGCGCCGCCCGTGCGGCGCTGCTCGTCCGCGTCGTCGAACAGTTCACGGCCGCCCCGTGGGCGGCCGGCACCACCGTGCTCGAGGTGGGGTCGCCGGTCGGGGTGGGCACGGCCGTGACGGTGCACGAGGCGATCGCGGCGGTCACGGCGGACGCGACCCCGGGCCTCCTGGTCGTGTCCCGGGTGCCGGCCGGCGCGGACGGACGCGAGCTCGCCCGTCTGCTCGAGCGGCCGGGCGGCCGCTGGGCGTGCATCGCGGCCGCCCCGGACCCGCTCACACGCTGGACGATCGCGGTGCGGCGGGACGGCACCCACGTGTCCGACGAGCTCGGCACGCTGCAGTGGGCGGCCCTCGGTCGCTCGGTCCCGGTGGACCCGGCTGCGCCGGTGGACGGTCAGGTCCCGGCCGACGCGCGGGAACAGGCCTGATGCGCGTCGTCGTCACGGTCGTCGACGACGCGACCGGTGAGCACTCCGACGTCCTCGTCGACGCCGCCGGACAGACGCCGATGCGGACCGTCGTCGACGCCCTGGTCCGACGGACCGGCGGGCGGCCCGTCCCGGACGGCGCCCCCGACGGCGACGTGCCGTTCGCGCGCAGCGGGCTGGTCGACGGCGCCGTCCTGCACGTCGGCGGTACCGAGCGGCCGCAGCCCGAGCACGGCACCGTGCACCTGCTCGTCGTGGGCGGGGTCGACGCGGGTCGCGTCCGACGGCTGTCGCCGGGCACGGTCCGCATCGCCCTCGCCGAGGACGGTGCGGCCGCGGTCGGTGCGGCCGCCGACGGTCCCGGTCTGGAGGCCCGCACCGCGTTCGACGGGTCGGTGACGGTCCGGCTCACCCCGCCCGAGGACGACGGCGAGCGTCCCACGGACCGTCCCGCGCCCACCCTCGAGGGCGAGCCGATCGCGGCTGAGTGGACGGACTGGCCGGCACACGCCCTCGTGCGCCTCGGCGACACGGTGCTGAGCGTCGCGCCGGTCGAGGTCGTCGACCGCATGCTGCTCCGTCCGCCGGACTCCGGGCAGCTCGACTTCAACCGGCCGCCGCGGCTGCTCCCGCCGTTCCTGCAGACGGACTTCCGGATCCCGAAGCCGCCGGTGCCACCGCAGCGGTCCGCGATCCCGTGGATCATGGTGTTCGTCCCGGCGATGTTCGGCATCGTGATGGCGACCGTGTTCCGCTCGCCGTTCTACCTGCTCTTCGCGGCGATGACGCCGATGATGGTGATCGGGCAGACGATCAGTGCGCGGCGCACGGGGAAGAAGAGCCACCGGAAGCAGCTCGCCGAGCACCGCGAACGGGTCGCCGCGCTCGAGGCGGCGATCGACCAGGCGGTGCTCGACCAGCGCGACCAGCGGCGGACGTCCGCGCTCGACGCCGCCTCGCTGCGGGTGGTCGCGACCACCCCGGGTCGGCGGCTCTGGGAGCGCCGACCGTCCGACGGTGACCACCTGCACGTGCGGATCGGCACGGGCGACCTGCCGTCGACCGTCACCGTGGTCGACGACCGCGACCTCGACGGACTCGCCCACGCGCCCCGCGTCACCCGCGGCGTGCCCGTGACGGTCCCGCTCGCCGAGGTCGGGGTGCTCGGCATCGCCGGCGCCGGTGACACCCCGCGCGACCTCGGACGCTGGGTGCTCGGCCAGCTCGCCGTCACGCAGAGCCCGCGCGAGGTGCAGTTCGTCGTGCTCACGGCGCAGCAGCACGTCCCGGCGTGGACCTGGACGCTCTGGCTGCCGCACCTGCGTCCGACCGGTGGGCAGGAGGCGCTGGCGCTCATCGGCGCCGACGGCGAGACGATCGGCCGGCGCCTGGCCGAGCTCACCCAGGTGCTCGCCGAGCGCCGGGCGGAGCGGCAGAAGAACGGGACGCACCGGAGCCGGTTCTCGCCCGAGATCGTCGTGGTGCTCGACGGCGCCAGACGGCTCCGCGCGATGCCCGGCGTCGTCGGACTGCTCCGGGACGGGCCCGCGTGCGGCATCCGCCTGGTCTGCATCGACGAGGAGGAGTGGCAGCTGCCCGAGGAGTGCGTCGCCACCGTCACGCACCGCAGCGCCACCGAGCTCGTGCTCCGCCGGCAGCTGTCCGCGCCCGTCGAGCTCGTGCTCGCGGACCGGGTCGCGGACGACTGGTACGACGACGTCGCCCGCGGGACCTCGCCGTTGCGTGACACGAGCGGGTCCGACGGGGACGGCCTGGTGCCGGACGCCGCCCGACTGCTCGACGTGGTCGACCTGCCGCAGCCAGACGGCCGGACCGTCGCCGAACGCTGGGCGGCGTCGGGCACGAGCACGGCAGCGGTCGTGGGCGTGGGGATCGACGGCGCCTTCGAGCTCGACCTGGTCAAGGACGGTCCGCACGGCCTGGTCGCCGGCACCACCGGGTCCGGCAAGTCCGAGTTCCTGCAGACCCTCGTCGCGTCGCTCGCGCTGCGGAACCGCCCGGACCGGATGACGTTCGTGCTCGTCGACTACAAGGGCGGTGCGGCCTTCAGCGTGGCGTCGGACCTGCCGCACACGGTCGGGCTCGTCACCGACCTCGACCAGCACCTGGTCGAGCGGGCGCTCCGGTCGCTGCGCGCCGAGCTCACCCGGCGTGAGCACATCCTCGCTGCCTCGGGTGCGAAGGACATCGAGGACCACGAGGCGCACCTCGCCCGCGGCGGTGCCGGCGAGGCGATGCCACGGCTCGTGCTCGTCATCGACGAGTTCGCGGCGATGGTCACCGAGCTGCCCGACTTCGTCACCGGGCTCATCGGCATCGCGCAGCGCGGTCGCTCGCTCGGGGTGCACCTGATCCTGGCCACCCAGCGCCCCGGCGGTGTCGTTGGGCCGGACATCCGGGCGAACACGAACCTGCGCGTCGCGCTGCGGATGACCGACTCCGGGGAGAGCACCGACGTCATCGACGTGGCCGATGCCGCGCGGATCCCGAAGAGCGTGCCGGGGCGCGCGTACGCGCGCCTCGGTCACTCGTCGGTCGTGCCCTTCCAGTCGGCGCGGGTCGGCGGTCGGTGGGCCGGCGAGGAGGACCCGGCCACGGGCCTCCCGTTCGTCCGGGTGCTCGAGTGGCGCGACTTCGCCACCGCACCGCCCGCGCGACCGTCGCGCAGCGACCAGGCGACCGCCGCCACGGACCTCTCGGTCCTGGTGCAGGCGATGGGTGACGCCCGCGACCGGCTCGGCATCGGACGGGTGCACAGCCCGTGGCTGCCGCCGCTGCCGGAGCTGCTGCCGCTCGCGCAGGTCGCGTCGGCCGCGGTCGGGTCGTCGTCGTCCCCGTCTTCGTCTCCGTCGTCTTCCTCGTCGTCGTCCGTGGAGTCGCTGCGCTTCGCCGTCGGGCTCGAGGACCTGCCGGACACCCAGGAGCAGCGCGCAGCCGAGGTCGACCTCGCCCGCTTCACGCACCAGTTCGTCGTCGGCGCGCCGGGGTCGGGTCGGTCGACGGCGCTCCGCACCCTGGCCGCGTCCGCGGCGCGGTCCCTGTCGTCCGCCGACCTGCACGTGTACGCGATCGACTGCGGCAACGGTGCCCTCGCATCGCTCCAGCAGCTGCCGCACTGCGGTGCCGTGGTGCAGCGGACGCAGGTCGAACGCGCCACGCGCCTGATCGACCGGTTGACACGGGAGACCGCCCGGCGGCACGACCTGATCGCCGCGGCGTCCGCAGCGGACGTCACCGAGCAGCGCCTGCTCGCGGCGCCGGGCCAGCGACTGCCGCACGTGCTCGTGCTCATCGACCGGTGGGAGAACTTCACCACCTCGCTCGGCGAGGTCGACGGCGGGGCGCTGACCGACGCCGTGCAGTCGCTGCTGCGCGACGGCGCAGCAGCCGGGATCCACGTCGTGGTGTCCGGTGACCGGTCGTTGCTGTCGTCGCGCATGTCGACGCTCACCGACGACAAGGTCGTGCTGCGGCTGACCGACCGGCTCGACTACTCGCTCGGCGGCATCAACCACCGGAAGCTGCCCGCGTCCATCCCGCCGGGGCGGGGGTTCCGCGCCGACTCGGGCACCGAGGTGCACTTCGCGACGCTCGGCACCGACGTGTCCGGGCAGGGGCAGACCACCGCGGTGCGTGACCTCGCCGCGGAGCTCCGAGCGGCCGCACCGGTCCCGCCGTCGCCGCGCCCGTTCCGCGTGGACGCGATGCCGAAGGACCTGGACCTCGACACCGCACTCGCCCTGGAGTCCGCTCCCGAACCCGCCCCGATGGTCGCGATCACCGGGATCGGCGGGGACGACATGGAGCTGCAGACCGTCGACCTGCGCACGGGGGGCGGCACCTTCGTGGTCGCCGGACCGTCTCGGTCCGGTCGGTCCACCATGCTCGCTGCCATGGCGCGGTCGCTGCTGGCCGGCGGCACGTCGCTCGTCGTCCTCGCGCCGCGGCCGGGGCCCGTGCGGGACCTCGAGGGGTTGCCCGGCGTGCGTGCGGTGTTCAGCGGGGACGACGTCACGCAGGAGCAGCTCGAACCCGTGCTCGCACCCGACGGCACTCCCCTCGTGCTCGTCGTGGACGACGGTGAGCTGCTCATCGACTGCTCGGCGGCGCGGTGGCTGCGCGACTGGGGTCGCGCCGCGGTGGACAACGGGCAGGGGATGCTGCTCGGAGGGAACACCACGGGGCTCGCGGCCGGGTTCGGCGGCTGGCAGGTCGACGCCAAGAAGAACCGGCGCGGGGCGCTGCTGTCGCCGCAGGACACCCTGGCCGGGGACCTGATCGGGGTGCGCATCGCGCGGTCGTCGATCTCCACACGGATCGAGCCCGGGTCGGCGCTCGTGCACCTGGGGACCGGGCTGGCGTCGACGCTGCAGGTGCCGATGGTCCCGCGCGGGACGCTGGCGGGGACCGGGGCCGGGACCGGGGCGCTGGTCGGCTGAGGCTGGTGCTGGCCGGTTACTGCTCGCGGCGTTCTGCCGATGCTGAGAGCGACCCGAGAACGCTCCCCACAGGGCACCCCTTTGTCAAGTCGTTTTACACAGTTGAAACGCCACCCGGGACAACCTTCAAGGTGTAGTTGAAGCCCGGTTCTCCACACATGGTGTGGAACGGAAAACCCCAGTTCAATCCGTCGAACACGTGTTCTACCGTGCAGTTGTCCACATACTCGTCCACAGTTGTGCACATGGGAACCCGGCGTGTTCCGCATGCTCTCCACAGAGTTATCCACAGGGCCGTTTGCTGGGGATAACTCTGTCCCCGTAGCTTGGCCCAGCGACTCGGCGGAGGCAGGGGATGTCGGTCGTCCGGGGTAGGAAAGCCGGTGTGGGCCGAGGCCTGCACCGTCACGACAAGAGGGAGTCCGTGTGTCGATCGCGCATCTCGATCCGTCCCCGCAGGACCTGTCCGACCGGGGCTCGGAACGGACGCCGCCGCACGACCTGCTCGCCGAGCAGTCGACCATCGGCGGCATGCTGCTGTCGAAGGACGCGGTCGCCGACGTCATCGAGACCGCCCGTGGCGTGGACTTCTACATCCCCAAGCACGAGGTCATCTTCGACGCGATCCTGTCGCTCTACTCGCACGGCGAACCGACCGACGTGATCGCCGTCACCGACGAGCTGACGAAGACCGGTCTGCTCTCGCGAGCCGGCGGCGCCGAGTACCTGCACAGCGTCACGAGCATGGTGCCGACCGCGGCGAACGCCGGGTACTACGCAGCCATCGTCGCCGAGAAGGCCGTGCTCCGCCGCCTGGTCGACGCCGGTACCCGCATCGTGCAGATGGGCTACGCGTCCGAGGGTGAGGTCACCGACCTCGTCAACAGCGCCCAGGCCGAGGTCTACAACGTCGCAGGTGGCGTGCAGACCGAGGACTACGTGCCCCTGACCGACGCCATCGGCGCCGCGATCGACGAGATCGAGGCCGCGAAGGGCCGCGACGGGCAGATGACCGGCGTGCCGACCGGGTTCAGCGGGCTCGACGCCCTGACGAACGGCTTCCACCCCGGGCAGCTCATCATCGTCGCCGCGCGCCCCGCACTCGGCAAGTCGACCCTGGCGCTCGACCTGTGCCGCGCCGCAGCGCTCAAGCACGACCAGACCGCCGCGTTCTTCTCGCTCGAGATGGGCCGCGCCGAGATCGCGATGCGCCTGCTGTCCGCCGAGTCGAGCGTGCCGCTGCAGAACATGCGCAAGGGCACCGTCGACTCCCGCGACTGGACCACGATCGCGCAGACCCGCGGGCGCATCAACGACGCCCCGTTCTTCATCGACGACTCCCCCAACATGACGCTCGTCGAGATCCGTGCGAAGTGCCGCCGGCTCAAGCAGCAGCACAACCTCAAGCTCGTGGTCATCGACTACCTGCAGCTGATGACCTCGGGCAAGAAGGTCGAGAGCCGTCAGCAGGAGGTCTCCGAGTTCTCGCGTGCGCTGAAGCTCATGGCGAAGGAGCTCGGCGTCCCGGTCATCGCGCTGTCGCAGCTGAACCGTGGTCCTGAGCAGCGAGCGGACAAGAAGCCGATGATCTCGGACCTGCGCGAGTCGGGCTCCATCGAGCAGGACGCCGACATGGTGATCCTGCTGCACCGTGAGTCGGCGTACGAGAAGGACAACCCGCGCCAGGGCGAGGCGGACCTCATCGTGGCGAAGCACCGCAACGGCCCGACGGACACGATCACGGTGGCGTTCCACGGGATGTTCTCGCGGTTCGTCGACATGCCGCAGTAGGGCACGCGTGTGACGACGCGTCGGCTCGGGAACACCATCATCATCGGCGTGCTGGTCGGTTGCGTCGCGCTCCTGGCCGTCGCCGCTGCCGTCGGCTGGGCTCTCGGTACCTTCCGAGCCCAGGTGCCGATCGCGGTCGTCAACGACCTCGGCCGCTCGGTCGACCTGACGTGCCTGTGGGACAACCGAGACGGACTGGTACCCGGCGACCGGACGACGCTCCTCGTCGATGCGGGATCGACCGAGGACTGCGAGGTCGATGCGCACGACGGCTCGACGGAGTACGGGTGCCTGGTGCTCGACGCCCGAGGTCGGCTCGACGCACCGCAGGAGCTCCGGCTGTCGGCCGCCTCGACCGACCCCTCGATCGACTGTTCGACCTGACGACCCGTCGCCGTCCCCTCGCGCGAACCGGGAGAATCACGTCGTGACCGTGGACACCGACCTCAGACGACGGCTGCAGGACTCGTTCCGGTGGCGGAGTGATCGGACGGATCCGTACTCCACCGCCGACGTGACCGGCTGGTGGCGCGATCCGCACGTCCTGGGCGCGCTCGGTCCCGGCCTCGCCGCCCTGTTCGACGATGCTCAGCCAACGGTGGTGCTCGGCATCCAGTCGCGCGGAACGCTCCTCGGAGCGCTCGTCGCAGCGCACCTCGGGGTGGGTCTCGCCGAGGCTCGGAAGGACCCGAGCCGTGCCGCGGACACCGATGCGTGGTGGGATGTGACGACCGGCCCGGACTACCGGGACCGCTCCCTGCGGCTCGGCGTCCGCCGGAGCCTGCTGCGGTCCGGCGACCGAGTGCTGTTCGTCGACGACTGGATTGCCACGGGAGCGCAGGCAGAAGCCGCTCGGGCGCTGACCGACATGGCCGGCGCGACCTGGCTCGGTGCCGCCGTCGTGGTCGACGGGCTCGAGCGGCCTCCGCTCCGACGGACGCTGCGACTGCGCGCGCTCCTGTCGATGCACCAGTTGTAGACGGTTGCGGGCAGGACGGGGTGATGATGGACCGCATGGACCACCAGAGCGAGGACCGTGGGACGCCGGCACCGAGCCGGCGGACCTTCCTGCGCCGGGCCGGTGTCGGCGCGGCCAGCGCTGCCGTCGGTGCCGGACTCGTGGGCGCCGGGACCGCGTACGACCGGTCGGTGCACGATGCCCGGTACGGCTTCACGCCGCTCCCGGCACGGCCCGAGCCGGGTTTCGACCACGTCGTCGTCGTGATGTTCGAGAACCGGAGCTTCGACCACGTCCTCGGCCGGCTGTACACCGACGCCGACCTCCGCCCCGGGCAGTCCTTCGCCGGGCTGCAGGACGGACGCCACGAGAACACCGCCCCCGACGGCACCGTCGTCCCCGCGCACGTGTACGAGGGGACGACCGACCACGTGATGAGCCAGCCCGACCCGGACCCGGGCGAGTTCTACCCGCACGTCAACACGCAGTGGTTCGGTCTCGTCGAACCCGCGGAGAACGCCGACCCGGCACGGAACGGGTACGCGGCGCCGTTCAACGCCCCGGCGGACACGAGCACGCCGACGATGTCCGGGTTCGTCCACGACTACGTCGTGAACTTCCGGCTGGAGCGCGGCCGGGAGCCGAGCGTCGAGGAGTACTCGCGGGTGATGGGCGGCTTCTCGCCGGCGATGCTGCCCGTCTTCTCCACGCTCGCCAGATCGTTCGCCGTCTACGACCACTGGCACTGCGCGGTGCCGTCGCAGACCTTCTGCAACCGCTCGTTCTTCCACGCCAGCACCTCGCACGGCTTCGTCACGAACGGCCGGGAGGGCGGCCCGCAGAAGTGGCTGGGTGCGGACGCCGTCCCGACGATCTTCAACCGACTCGAGGAGGCGGGGAAGACCTGGCGCGTGTACTTCGACGCGCGCCAGGTGGTGTCCCTGACCGGGTTCCTGCACGCACCGTCGATCGAGCGGTACTGGAAGACCAACTTCCGGAGCATGGAACAGTTCCACGCCGATGCGGCGAGCGGCAACCTCCCCGACTACGCGTTCATCGAGCCGCGCATGATGTTCGACCACAACGACATGCACCCGCCGGTCGGCAGCCCGGGTGACCACAGCGCGCCGGACGCCGGCGCGTACGAGTCGGCGACGTCCGACGTCCGCGCAGCGGAAGCGCTCCTCGCCAGCGTCTACGACGCCGTCCGCGGCGGACGGAGCGAGCGCGGATCGAACGCGATCAACACCGCCCTCGTGGTGACCTTCGACGAGCACGGCGGGATCTACGACCACGTCCCGCCACCCGCAGGCGTCGCGTCACCGTCGGGGTCGCCGACCCCGGGCGAGATGGGGTTCACCTTCGACCGACTCGGCGGGCGGGTGCCGGCCTTCGTGGTGTCCGCCTACACGGAACCCGGGACGATCATCAACGAGCCGATGCACCACGCCGCGGTCATCCGGACGCTGACGGAGCAACACGGCCTCGAACCCCTCACCCACCGGGACGCCGAGGCCACGGGGATCCACAACGTGCTGAACCGGAAGGTCCCCCGGCAACCGCAACTCTGGCCGGACGTCGCCCCGCAGTACGTGCCGACCAACCCGGAGGGCAGGAGCGGTCCGCCGTCGGAACGGGACCGTCGCCGGCCCCTGACCGCGCCGGGGATCGGGCTGCTCGGGCTGCTGCTGGCCAAGTACGAGCCCGACGCCCCGGTACCCACGACGTTCGGGGACGCCTACGACGTCCTCACCGAGCACGGCGCCGGACTCTTCGGCGACCGGGACTGACCGCACCGCCCGACCGTTCGGCGACTTCCGCTGACCGTCCGACCTGCCGGATGATGGGTCGGTGAACCGCACCGACCGCCTGTACGGCATCGTCGAGGAACTGCGGGCCGCCGCACCGCGACCGCGGAGCGCACGCCGCCTCGCCGAGCGGTTCGAGGTGTCCGTCCGGACCGTGGAGCGGGACCTCGCGGCACTGCAGCAGTCGGGGCTGCCGATCTGGGCGGAGCCCGGCCGCACGGGCGGGTACGTCATCGACGCGTCGGCGACGCTCGGCCCCGCCGGCTTCACGCCGGACGAGGCGCTCGCGGTGCTGATCGGCCTCGGTGCCCTCGGCGCCAGCCCGTTCCGGCAGGCTGCTCGCACCGCGGCACGCAAGGTGCTCGCCGTCATGCCGGACCGGGATGCGGCGCGCGCGGGTGCGGTCGCGTCACGGGTCCACTTCCTGGAGGCCGACGAGGACCCCGTCACGCCGGTCGCCTTCGCCGAGGCCCTGCGTTCGGACCGCGTGGTGCGGCTGCGGTACCGCGCTGCGGACGGCACGGAGTCGACTCGTGACGTCGAACCGCTCGGGTCGATCGAGAAGGAGGGGCACTGGTACCTGGTCGCGTGGTGCCGGCTGCGCGACGGAGTCCGAGCGTTCCGCGGCGACCGGATGGCATCGATCGAGGTGACCGACGAGCGGCCACCCCGGCGCGTGCTGCGCACCGAGGACCTGGGCATCGAGTACGGACGACTGCGTCCCGTCGTCGGCGACTGAACCGGCGACCGAGCCGCGGACCGACGGCGGTCCGGCGACGCGCGAGGGCGATCTCCGACGACGGGATCCGGCGAACACCGACAGGACGGTGTCGCGACGGCCCGGGACGCTGGTCGACGACCGCGTCAGCACCAGCACCACCGGAGGAATCCCGTGTCGTTCGCATCCATCCGCATCGTCACCGACGACCTCGACGGCCTCGTCGCCTTCTACGAACAGCTCACCGGCCAGCGCGCCGAGCGCCCCGCGCCCGTCTTCGCGCAGTTCACCGGCCCCGGTGCGACCCTCGCGATCGCCAGCACCGCCACCGTCGCGATGCTCGGCGGCGCCATGACGCCCGCGACGAACCGGTCCGTGTTCATCGAGTTCGAGGTCGACGACGTCGACGCCCGCTTCGCGCAGCTCCGTCCCGAGCCCGAGCACGTCGTCCTCGGACCGACCACGATGCCCTGGGGCAACCGGTCCGCACTGGTCCGCGATCCCGACGGCAACGTCGTCAACCTCTTCAGCCGGCCGGAGTCGGATCAGCTCGGGTGACCCGTCACTGCGTCCCCGGTCTGCAGCGCCGAGGAGTTGATCTCGTCGTCGTCCGCGGCCCGTGTCAGCCGGCCGACCCGTGCGACGGCAGGGCGTCGTAGACCTCGTCGGGGACGGACTCGAGCCACTCGTTGCGGACGCCCTCACCGGGCGTGATGAACGCCAGGTGCGAGAACCACGAGTCGGCCTTCGCACCGTGCCAGTGCTTCGTGCCGGCGGGCACGCGGACGGTCGTGCCGGGGGTCAGGCTGACCGGGTCGGAGCCCTCGGCCTGGTACCAGCCGGATCCGGCGGTGCAGATGAGGACCTGGTCGCCGCCGCCGTGCTCGCCGCCGTGGTGGATGTGCCAGTCGTTCCGGCACCCCGGTTCGAAGGTGATGTTGTTCACCGGCACGTCGCCGTCGACGACGGGAGCGTTGAAGCTCCGACCGGAGAAGTACTGCGCGAACGCGTCGTTCGGTTCGCCGGTCGGGAAGGGCTGCTGGAAGTCGGTCTCGGTCATCGATGCTGCTCGCTCTCGTCGTCACCGTCGTCCTCGATGACGTCCCGCAGGACGGTGGTCCCGCTCATGCCGTTGGGCCAGCCGGTGTAGAACGCCAGGTGGAGCAGTGCTTCCTCGAGTTCTCGGTCGGTGACGCCGTTGCTGCGGGCGAAGCCGAGGTGGAACCGCAACTGGTCCGTCTTCCCGAGCGCGGTCAGCGCCGCGATCGTGACCAGGCTTCGGTCGCGCTTGGACAGCCCGTTTCGTTCCCACACCTCGTCGAACAGGACCGCGTCGGTGTAGTGCACCATCCCGGGCGCGAAGTCCCCGAAGGCGTCCCTGCCGCCGGTCCATCCCGTCTGCGTGTCGTCGTCCGTCATGCTCGAGCACACTCCTCGTCGTCCCGATCGATGCTCCCGGTCGATGTCCCGGTGGTGCCATGCAACCGCTCCGCTGCGCACCGTGCCCGGTGCTGCCGAGACGGGGTCCGGTGGAACCTCTCTCCCGCCGTGGCTCCGTCCCTACCGTGGGACGGACCGACCCCGCCGAACGAGAGTCTTCATGCACGCACCGACCACCACCAGCGGAACCGCCGTCACGACCACCGCACGGCAGCGCCTCCCCCTCGTGGTCCCGGTCCTGGCCGCCGGTACCTTCCTGATGATCACGACGGAGTTCGTCATCGCGGGCATCCTGCCGGAGGTCGCCGCCGACCTCGACGTCCCGCTCGGCCGGGCGGGACTGCTCATCACGGTCTTCGCGGTCGGCATGATCGTCGGCGCTCCCCTGATGACGCTGCTGACGATCCGGCTGCCGAAGCGTCTCGCACTCCTGCTCGCCCTGGCACTGTTCGTCGCCGGGCACGTCGTGGTCGCACTGGCGGACGACTTCACCGTCCTGCTGCTCGCCCGGCTCGTCACCGCGTTCGCGACGGGAGCGTTCTGGTCGGTGGCCTCCGTCGTGGCCGCCCGCGCCGCAGGACCGCAACTCGGGTCACGTGCGCAGGGCGTCGTCGGTGCCGGGGGCTCGCTCGGCACCGTGCTCGGTGTGCCGCTCGGAGCGTTCCTCGCGCAGGCGGTCGGCTGGCGCGGCACCTTCTGGGCGATCGCCGCCGCCGCGGTCGTCCTCGCCGTGCTCGTCGCGCGGCTCGTGCCCCACGACCCGTCCGCGACCGGTCGCGCGTCGATCCGCGGGGAGTTCACGGGCCTGCGCTCCGCACGACTCTGGCTCACCCTGCTCGCCTGCGTCACCACCAGCGGCGGGATCGTCTCCGCCTACTCCTTCATCGCCCCGCTGCTCACGGACCGTGCCGGTGTCGCAGCCGGTCTGGTCCCGGTCGTGCTGACCGCGTTCGGCGTGGGGTCCCTCGTCGGGACGCTCGTCGGCGGCCGGCTCGGTGACACGCGCCCGGGAGCGGTGACCATCGTCACCCCGGCGGCCAGCGCGGTCCTGCTCGTCCTGATCGGCACCGTCGCGGACCAGCCCGTCCTGACGGTGGTCCTCGTCGCCGCGCTCGGGCTGTTCGGGCTCAGCGCCAACGGGGTCCTGATCCACACCGCCGTGCACGCCGCGGGCGACGCCGCGCCCCTCGGTGCAGCCCTGACCGTGTCGGCGTTCAACCTCGGCACCGCGATCGGCACCGCGCTCGTCGGGGGCCTCCTCGCCACCACCGGAGTCACCGGCCCGGCGCTCATCGGGGCCGGGATCGTCGCGCTCACCCTGGTCCCGATGATCGCGCTCGCCGTGACCTCGGGACCGAGGCGCGCGACCGCTCGGGACCGGCGGCCGGAGCGCGCCAGGTAGGACCACTCGAGCGCGAGGTCCCTCCCGCCCGACCACCGCGGGCGCTGTCGCCGGACTACCGCCCCGCCGCGAGCAGCGCCGTGGCTGCTGCACCGGCGGCCCGTGCCCATGGCCGCGACGGATCGGCCTGCGCACTCGCCATCGCGCCGTCGTAGAGCAGGCACAGCTGGAGTGCGGTGCCGTCGACGTCCGCGACGCCCGCGTCGGCGAGGAGGCCGATGAACAGCCCGCGCACCCAGTCGCGGTGCTCGAGGGTCACCTCGTGCGTGGGGTGTCCGGCGCCGTACTCCGCCTCGACGTTGATGAACGGGCACCCGCGGTACCCGGGCTCCTCGAACCACTCGCCGAGGAGCGCGAACACGGCGACGATCCGCTCCTCCGGGGTCGCCCCGCGCTGCGGCAGCTCGGCGGCGACGTGGTCCTGCCACGCGGTGCTGCGGCCGCGCAGGTAGCCGAGCACGAGCTCGTCCTTCGTGCGGAAGTGCGCGTAGAGGCTGGCCTTCGAGATGTCCGCCTCGGCCGCGACCTGGTCGACGCCGACGGCGTGGATGCCCTGCTCGTAGAACAGCCGGTCGGCGGTGGCGACGGCGCGTTCGTACGCGGGGCGACGACGTGTCCTGGTGGGCTCGGGCATGGTTTGACTTTACTGCACTGATCTGTACAGTTACCAGCACCACAAACCGAACAGATCTGTTCATTCAGGAAGGCATCATGACTCCCATCGCCCTCGTCACCGGGTCCACCAGCGGCATCGGTCGCGCCACCGCCGAACTCCTCGCCGCTCGCGGTATGCACGTCGTCGTCTCCGGCCGCAACGCCGAGCGCGGCGACGAGGTCGTCCGCGGCATCCGCGCTGCCGGCGGTACCGCCGACTTCGTCCGCGCCGAGCTCGGCGACGCGGGGAGCGCCCGTGCCCTCGCCGCCGAGGCGCTCCGCATCGGTGACGGCCGGGTCGACGTGCTCGTGAACAGTGCGGGCATCTTCCCGTTCGGGCCGACCGCGGACACGACGCCCGAGGGGTTCGACGAGGTGTTCGACCTCAACGTCAAGGCGCCGTACTTCCTCGTCGCGGCGCTCGCTCCGGGCATGGCGGAGCGCGGAACCGGCGCGATCGTCAACGTGACCACGATGGTCGCCGAGTTCGGTGCCGCCGGCATGGGCCTGTACGGCTCGACCAAGGCGGCCCTTGTGCTGCTCACGAAGTCCTGGGCGGCCGAGTTCGGGCCGTCCGGCGTCCGCGTGAACGCCGTGAGCCCCGGACCGACCCGCACCGAGGGCACCGCGGCCATGGGTGAGGCGCTCGACCAGCTCGCGGCGGCCGGTCCGGCGGGACGTCCGGGCTCCGCGCAGGAGGTCGCCGAGGCGATCGCGTTCCTCGCGGCCGACACGGCGTCCTTCGTGCACGGAGCCGTCGTGCCGGTCGACGGCGGACGCATCGCCGTCTGACCCACCCGGCCACCGATCGCAACGGCCCCGTCGCGTCCGGGAGGGACGTGGCGGGGCCGCGGGAGGAGCCTCCCGGCCGGGACGACCTACCCTGGACGGATGCTCTCCCGCCGCGACGCCGCCATCCGGCTCGACATCCCGCTCGAGATGGCCGCCCGCCACGGCATCCCGTCCCACGTCAGCGAGTCCGAGCTCGAGCGGATCGAGCAGGACCCGCCCGCGTGGCTCGTGCAGTCGCGGGGCAACCGCACCGGCGCGAAGAAGGTCTGGGCGCACCTTGAGTGCGCCGTCTGCGGGTTCTCGGAGCAGGAGCGGCCGAAGAAGTGGTGGCCCGAGTGGACCCTGCTGGTGTGCCACGACCACGACGAGGTGCCGGCGCCCGCGCCCGGGACCATGCGGCACCTCGTGTACGGCGTCGGCAGTCGGTTCACGGCGCTGGTCGACGAGCCCGCCTGAGCGGAACCGCCTGCGCGGACCCGGACGGGACACTGACGACCAGGTCAGCCGTCGAGCGAGACGTCACCCCAGGGGACCGGTGTCACCGCGCCCGTCTCCCAGTCGCGGCGAAGCACCCCGTACGCCACCGACGCCTTCGGTGACCCGCCCTCGATCGGCCACGACTCCCGGTAGTGCGCCTCCTGAACCCACCCGGTGCGCAGGAACACCCGGCGCATGGCGGTGTTGTCCTCGCGCGTCTGCCCCTCGAAGCGCGTGACCTCCGGCATCGAGCGGAACACGTGGTCCGTGACCGCGCGCAGGGCCGGGAGCCCGAGTCCCCGCCCACGGAACGCCGGCGCGAGCCGGAGGTCGAGCAGTGGGGCCGGGTCCTGCAGGTCCTCGAGCACGACCAGGCCGACGCGGCCGAGCCGGTCGTCGTCGAGCCACCAGGAGTCGTGCTCGTCGTCGCGGAACGCGCCGCGGTCGACCGCGCGCTCCAGGTCGGCGCGAGTGGGGTGTGCGCGGACGTGGAAGGGGAAGTCGGCCGACTTGTGGAAGGTGACCAGGGCCTCCCGGTCGGCACCCTGCGGGTCGGTCCTGGTCAGCGCGATCGTCACGCGACCACGCTACGGCCCGGCCTGATCAGCGCCCGGGCGGCGCGGTGGCGAGGAGGATCTGTGCGTCCAGCATCGGCTCCGCACCCGCGGTCCGGACCAGCGCGTCGGCGGCGGTGCGGACCGCGGTCCGCTCCTCGGGGGTCATCCGGCGGAGTGCCGCCCGGATCTCGACCGCTCGACGGGCGAGCACGTGCTCGACGAGCGCGACGGCCTCGTCGCTGGCGGTGACCAGGACCTCGCGACCGGAGGTCCGCCGGGTCACCCAGCCGTCGCGGACCAGACGGTCGACCATCCGGGTGATGCCCGACGGCAGCAGTCCGAGCTCGACGGCCAGGTCCCCGGCACGCAGTGACCCGCGGGTGACGAGGAGGACGAGGATCCGGTACTGCTGCAGCGTCACCTGCTCGAGCGCGGGCGCGAGTGACCGGAGCACGATGCCGAGTCCGACGACCGACGCGTCCACGACGGACGACTCCGTTCGTGACTGCTGCTCATCGTCGTCGCTCACGCCGTAAGCCTACGGCGAGGTCGCCCGGTCGACGCTGCGGTGGTCGGGCCGGAACCCGTGGTCGGTACCCCAGAGGACCGCGTCGACCCGGTTCACCGCGCCGATCTTGCTGTAGAGCGTCCGGATGTGGGTCTTGACCGTGTTCGGGCTCAGGTGCGTGAGCTCGGCGATCTCGTCGTTCCGCTTGCCCTGGGTGATCAGCGCGAGGATCTCGGACTGCCGGTCGGAGATCCCGTGCTCCCGACCCGGCCAGTCGACCCCGGGACCGCTGGGGACCCGGCGTCGAGGGGCGTCGAGCACCCGTTCGCCGGCGGCGACCCGCAGGAGCCCGTCGGCGAGATGCTCGGCGGTGGAGCTCTTCGCGAAGTACCCCGTCGCACCGCGGGCGACCGCAGCGTCGATGAGGTCCTGGTCCATCTTCCACGTGAACACGGCGACGGTTCGGATGCGGGGGTTCGACGCCAACCGGGTGACGTCCTCGTCGTCGGGCTCCGGCTGCGCGAACGTGTCGTAGAGCGCCACGTCGACGTCCACGGTGACCCGTCGTCGGGCGTCGAGCTGCACCACCTCGAGCCGGTCCGCGAACGGCGCGAGCAGATCGGCGAGGCCGCGGAGGACCAGCTCGTAGTCGTTGACGAGCGCGACGCGGATGCGGTCGGGCATCTGGATCCTCTCAGGACCACCCCTGGGGGTGAGACGGGTGCTGATCGACGCGAGTTCCGTCGGGATCACCACGCTACGGACGGCCTTGTACCCCGTCTGCAGCCGGGCCTGGGAACCACGACGGTTGCCCGGGAGCAAGTTTTCCTGGTCGGCCGTGATGCGCCGCCCCTCGATCCCCCGGAAGGAACCCCATGTCGGATGCACTCGCTCCGTGGAACGCGACGCTGACGCTCGCGGAGCACTCGATCATCGTCTACGCACTCTCCGTCGCGGGACTGGCGCTCCTCGCGTTCTTCGTGAAGTCGCTCGTGTCCACGAACGAGGTCACCGGTCGCTACCGGACCGGCGTCTACGCCGGGACGGCGATCACCGGCGTCGCCTTCCTGTCGTACGTCGTGCTCGTCGCGTCCTTCGCCCTCGGGTACGACCGCAAGGGTGACTCGTGGGTCCCGAACGCGAACGCGATCCTGTCCTGGGCACCGCGCTACTTCGACTGGACCGTCACCGTGCCGCTGCTCGTCATCGAGCTCCTGGCCGTCGCCACCCTCGCCGGCGTCGCGGCCCGTCGCCTGCGTGCCGTCGGCGTGGCCGCCGCGTTCCTGATGATCAGCACCGGCTTCGTCGGTGGTGTCGTGATCGACTCCGGCACGAGCATCCCGGCCCTCTGGACCTGGGGCGTCATCTCCGGCGTCTTCATGGTGATCCTGTACCTCCTCGTGATCTACGTGGTCGTCAAGGGGGGCCGCGACCTGAAGGGCTCCGAGGCGGCGACGACGCTCCGCAACGCGGGGATCCTGCTCATCGTCACCTGGATGGCGTACCCGATCATCTTCGGGCTGCAGGGCTGGGGCCACGGTGGCGCCGTCATCACCTGGATGCAGGTCGTCCTGTCGGCCGCGGACATCGTCGCGAAGGTCGGCTTCGGCGCGATGATCCACAAGGTCGCCAAGTTCCGGTCCGCCGAGGACGTCCGCGCCGGGGTCGACACCCTGCCCGAGGCGCTGTGGGTCTCGTCCGAGAAGCTCGCCGACGGCACCCTGCCCGACACCGCGTCCGGGTCCGACACCGCCACCGTCGCAGGTCGCGGTGAGCACCGTGTCCGTCGCTGACACCGGCACGACCACCACGGGGGCCGGAGCGCACGTCGCTCCGGCCCCCGGCCCCGTCGCGGGGCCGCTCCCCGCCACCGTCGACGTCGCCGTGGTGGGCGGGGGCTGCTCCGGCACCGCGACGGCGATCCGGCTCGCCGAGCTCCCGGGTGACCGGTCCGTCCTGGTGCTCGAGGGCCGCTCGGAGCCGGACCCGCGCTCGTGGTGCTCGTGGGACGACGGCAGTGATCCCCTGCCCGAGGCCCGCTCGGCGTCGTGGACGAGGTGGGAGGTCCGGACCGACCGGGGAGCGAGCGTCGGGACGGACCCAGCGCACCCGTACGTCCTGGTGCGGGCGGCCGACCGACGTGCAGCGGCCGAGCGACGGCTGGCCGCGCTCGGTGGCGTCCGGTTCGTCGACGGTGCCCCCGTGACGGCGGTGACGGCGGAGTCCGCGACGGACGGGTCGGGCGTCTCGGTCCGTTCGGCCCTGGGCGAGGTGCGCGCCGGGACCGTGCTCGACGCTCGGGGACCGCGCTGCCCGGAGCACGTCGACGCCGGCCGGGTGCTGCTCCACCAGCGCTTCGTCGGGCACTGGATCACCGCGGACCGGCCGGTCTTCGACACGACGACCGCGACGCTCATGGACTTCAGCGGGCAGGACGACGCCGGACCCGTGCGGTTCGTGTACGTCCTGCCGGTCTCCCCCACCGAGGCCCTCGTCGAGAGCACGCTCTTCTCGCCGGACGCCGCCGATCCGTTCGACCACGAGGACCACGTCGAGCGCTACGTCGAGCGGCGCTGGGGTCTGCGGCAGGACGAGTGGCGGATCGTCGACACGGAGCGGGGGTGCATCCCGATGACCGACGCCCCGGTCCGACCCGGTGCGCGGTGGTCGGCCGCGGAGACCGTCCTCGGGACGACCCGACCGAGCAGCGGCTACGGGTTCGCCCGGAGCAACCGGCACTGCGCCGTCGTCGCGCAGCACCTGGCGGCAGGCGCGCCCGTCCCGCCGTTCACGGACGGCTGGCGCACGCGGTTCCTCGACGCCGTGTTCCTCCGGTTCCTGCGCGACCGGCCGGAGCAGGCGCCCGAGGCGTTCCGTCGTCTGTTCGCGCTGCCCGGGCCGCTCGTCGTGCGCTTCCTGACGGAGCGTTCGACGCCGGTGGACGAGCTGCGCATCGTGCTGGCGCTGCAGAAGCCACCGTTCCTCGCGGCCCTCGGCCGCACCGTGGTCGACGCGGTCCTGCGCAGTGCCCGTGCTGCGCGGAGCGTCCGGTGAGCGCCGTGACCGCCGGGCTGCCCGTGCTCGCGCGCCCGGAGGAGGCTCCCCCCGCGCTGCGCACCTGGGTCGCCGACCACGTGCTGGCACCCGTGACCGCGGTCCTCGTCGTCGTCGCCCTGGTCTGCGCCGTCCTCCGGCTCACCGGCACACCGGTGCCGACGGCCGTCCAGCTCGTCCCCTTCGCCGTCAGCGTCCTGGTCTTCGGACTCCCGCACGGTGCGCTCGACCACCTCGTCCCCGCCCGGCTGCGCCTGGGGACGAGCACCGCGCGCTCGGTCCTGGTGGTCGTCGCCCTGTACCTCGTCGTCGGTTCGGCCACCGCGGCGCTCTGGGTCGCCGCGCCGCTGCTGGGCTTCGCCGTGTTCGTGGGGATCACCTGGTTCCACTGGGGGCAGGGGGACCTGTTCGTGGACCGGCTGCTCGGTGACGGTGCACCGGGACGGGCCGGTTCCGTCCTGACCGTGCTGGTGCGCGGCGCGCTGCCGATGCTCGTCCCCTTCGTGGCACAGCCGGGCGCTGCCGTGCAGGTCGTCGTCGAGTCGGCGAGCGTGGTCGACGGCGGGCTCGGCAGTGCCGTCCTCGTCGTCCCCACGGCGGTCCGGATCGCGGGCGCCGTCCTCGTCGCCGTGCTCGTCGTGCTGCACGCCGTCGTGGTCGGCCGGTCGGGTGGACCCCGGTGGCGGCAGGTCTCCGAGGACCTCGTGCTCGTCGCCTTCTTCACCGTCGTGCCGCCGGTGCTCGCGGTCGGGCTCTACTTCACGCTGTGGCACGCGGTCCGGCACATCCTCCGCCTGGAGCTCACGGACCCGACCAGCGCGCGGCAGCTGCACCGCGGGCGACTGCTCGCGCCGTTCCTCCGCTTCGCCCGTCAGGCATGGCCGATCACGGCGGTCGCGATCGTGGTACTCGTGGTCCTCGCCGTCGTCGTGCATCGCCTCGACCTCGGCGTCTACCTCGCCCTGATCGCCGCACTCACCACCCCGCACACCGTGGTCGTCACCTGGATGGACCACGTCCAGCGCACCTGGACCGCGAACCCGCCCGCTCCTCGAGCCTCGTCACCCCGAACGAAGGACACCCCGTGACCGTCACCCCCTCGCCCCGCGCGTCCGGTCTGCGCACCGGTGCCGTCTTCGCCGGTCGGATCCTCGTCATCGCGGCGGCCGTCGGTCTGGTCGGCTGGGTCGCGTTCACGCTGTCGAACGTCGTGGTGCCCCTGCTCATCGGGCTCGTCGTCGCGGCGCTCCTCGTGCCCTTCAGCGCGGCGCTGCAGCGCCACGGCGTCCCGAAGTGGCTCGCGATCGTCCTCGCGCTGCTGTCGCTCGTCGTCGGGATCGCGCTGCTCGTGTTCCTGGTCGTCTGGCGGGTGAGCGAGCAGCTCCCGAGCCTCGAGGACCGCACGGTCGCGCTCATCGGCAACGTGCAGGACCTGCTGCGGCACCCGCCGTTCGGCCTGCCGTCGGTCGACCTCGACACCCTCTCGGCGAACGCGCGGACCTTCGTCGAGCAGCACTCGGCGGAGCTCCAGCAGGGCATCGTCGTCGCGGGCGCCACCCTCGTCCACCTCGGCGAAGGGCTCTTCATCGTGACCTTCGTGACGATCTTCGCGCTCACCGGCGGTCGCCACATGTGGGAGTGGGTCGTCTCGCTCTTCCCGCGGGCCGCGCAGCACCGGATCGGCGTCGCCGGCGAGGCCGGGTGGACGACCCTGACGCACTTCATCCGCGTGCAGGTCGTCATCGCGGCGACCGACGCGATCGGCATCGCGCTCGGCGCGTTCCTGCTCGGGGTGCCGCTCGCCGGACCCATCGGCGTCGTCGTCTTCGTGGGGGCGTTCATCCCGGTCGTCGGTGCCTTCGCCGCCGGGGCGGTCGCGGTGCTGCTCGCGCTGGTGTTCAAGGGGTGGGTGGTCGCCCTCGTCATGCTCGGGATCGTCGTGCTCGTGCAGCAGCTCGAGGGACAGGTGCTGCACCCGTTCCTGACGGGCTCGGTCGTCGCGGTCCACCCGCTCGCGGTGCTGCTCGCCGTGATCGCGGGCACGACGATCGGCGGCATCGCGGGCGGCTTCTTCGCCGTGCCGCTCGCCGCGACCGCGAACTCCATGATCCGTGCAGCCCGGCAGGACGACCCCGACGTCGAGATCGCGCTGCCGATCCCGAAGAGCGCCGAGCCGGCCGGGTGACGATCCGGCCGGGTGACGATCCGGCCGGGTGACGAGCCGGCCGGTCCGGATCCGCGCGGCGCCGCTACCCCGACGCCCACCGCGGCGCCGCGCCGCGCCGCTCACCGTCCGCGGCGGTAGGCGCTCCCGTCGCACGTGTGCACGGCGTCGTCGTCGAAGAGCAGGCGCAGCGAGTAGGCAGCGCAGTCCACGAAGGTCGCGATGCTGATCCAGGTCCGCGACCGTCGCAGCTCGCCCTTCGACGGACCGTCCGAACCGATGCCCGCGCGGTGCACGACCCAGGCCAGGTCGCGGGCCTCGGTGTCGAGCCAGCGCATCACGGCCTCGTTGTCCCGGTGCTGCCCGTCGTACGAGCGGGCGACGGTCGCGCGGACGAGCCGCAGCACGGGCATGAGCCGCTTCCCCGGCGCCGCACTGAGCCCACCCGCCTGGTAGAGCAGGCGACGCACACCCTTCCGGCGCATCGCCGGGACGAGCGCCTGCACGAACGGGGTGTTCACGAGGCAGTCGCGCTGCGCCACCACGTCGCCGAGCATGAGGACCACTGCATCGACGCCCTCGAGCAGGGCGTCGAGGTCGAGCGGTGCCGAGATCGACCCCTGCACGACCTCGAGCCCGTCGTGCTGCAGCGCGAGCTTCGCGGGGGTCCTGGCGAGCGCCCGGACCCGGTGGCCGGCGTCGAGGGCGAGTCGGGTGAAGTGCTGGCCGGTCTGGCCGGTCGCGCCGAGCACGAGGATCGTCTGTGTCGAGGTCATGCGGCCAATCTAGACAGTGACAAGAAAGTAGTCAATGACTAGTTCCGCGGTAGGATGGGTCCCGTGAGCGACCGGCCCTTCCACCACGGGAACCTGCGCACCGCGCTGCTCGACGAGGCGATCGTCGTCATCCGCCAGTCCGGCGTCGACGGGCTGTCCCTCCGTGACCTCGCCCGACGGGTGGGCGTGAGCCACGGCGCACCCCGGAGCCACTTCGTGGACCGGCAGGCACTGCTCGATGCGCTGGCGGAGGCCGGCTTCCACCGCCTGACGAACGAGGTCCGACGCGCCGTGGCGGGGCAGCACGACGTCCGGGAGCGGTTCCTCCGCGTCGCCCGCGCCTACGTCGACTTCGCCATCGACGACGCAGCGCTCATGGACCTGATGTTCCAGCCCGGCCCAGGCGGCCGCCCGGAGGCCGTCTCGAGCGCCGCGCGGGACCTGTTCGACGCGCTCGACAGCGCGATGGGGCCGCGGGACGGACGCACGGACGAGGGCGCCCGCGACACGTTCAAGATGCTGTTCGCCGCCTCGATGCAGGGCATCGCAGCGCTCGTCGCCGCACACCGGATCTCCCGCGCCGACGGGGACCGGCTCGTCGGGGACGCGATGGAGATGATGCTCGGGTCGGACCTCGGCGCCCGGACGGTCAGCGGCCGCTGACCACCGCGTCCCGCCGCATCCGCACCAGGCTCGCGCCGGTCGCACCCGCCATCGCGACGAGGATCACCACGAGCGACACCCACGTCGGGATCTCCGGCGCCCACGAGAAGCCCTCGCCGCCGTTGAGGAACGGGAGCTCGTTCTCGTGCAGGGCGTGCAGCACGAGCTTCACGCCGATGAAGGCCAGGATGAGCGCGATCCCGTACTTCAGGTAGACCAGGCGCTCGAGCAGCCCGCCGAGCAGGAAGTACAGCTGCCGCAGGCCCATCAGGGCGAAGACGTTCGCGGTGAACACGATGAAGGCGCTCTCGGTGATGCCGAAGATCGCGGGGATCGAGTCGAGCGCGAACAGCAGGTCGGTCGTGCCGATCGCGATGAGCACGATGAGCAGCGGGGTGAAGTGCTTCGCGCCGTCCTGGGACACGCGGAACTTCATGCCGTCGAACTCGTCGGTGATCCGGACGCGTCGACGGAGCAGTCGGACGAGGGCGCTGTCCTGCTGCTCCTCGTCGTCCTCCTCGCGGAGCTGCTGGATCGCGGTCCAGATCAGCCAGGCGCCGAACAGGTAGAAGATCCAGGTGAAGTCCTCGATGAGCTGCGCGCCGACGAGGATGAACACCCCGCGCAGCACCAGGGCGATGATGATGCCGAGCATCAGCACCTCCTGCTGGATCGCCTTCGGCACGCTGAAACGCGCCATGATGATGACGAAGACGAACAGGTTGTCGATGCTCAGGCTGTACTCGGTCAGCCAGCCGGCGACGAACTGCCCGGCGGCGTCCCCGCCCGCGAAGACGAGCATGAGCACGGCGAAGACGAGCGCGAGTCCGACGTAGACCCCGACCCACGCACCGGACTCCCGCAGGCTCGGCACGTGGGGCCGCCGGGCGACGATGAGCAGGTCGACGAGCAGGATCGCGACGAGCGCGATGATGGAGCCGACCTCGAAGACGACGGGGAGCTGGGGCATCGTCCCAGTCTGGGGCATGCGGACGGGAGGCGCGCGGGCGGGCTGCCGCGTGCCTCCCGTCCCTCGCGTCCCCGGCTCAGTCCCCGTGGTCGCCGACCGCGTCGGCCGCCTGCTCGTACAGGCTGGTCGCCAGGGCGTTCAGCACCTCGTGCAGTTCGCCGCCGTGCGCGCCGTCGACGGCACGCAGCATGGCGCCGTACCGGGCCCGGTAGTCCTCGACGACGGCGTCACCCGCGGGCAGCAGGCGCAGCAGCGATCCGCGTCGGTCGGCGGGGTTCGGTGCCCGCTCGAGCAGTCCGGCGGCCGTCATGCGGTCGATCATGTTCGTCACCGCACCCGAGGTCAGTCCGAGGTACCCCGCGACCTCGGTCGGGGTCGAGTAGCCGGTGTCGCTGACGAGCACGAGGGCGCGCAGGGCGTTCTCGTGGATGCCGGCCCGAGCGCTCAGTTGCCCGATCAGGCTCGTGTTCGCACGGACGACCGCGGCGAAGGCTGCCATCAGGTCGGCATCTTCGGGGGTGGTGGGGGCCACGTGGCCTGCTTCCGTCGAAGGGGGGACACGGGGCGTCCCCCGGTCTGGGGTAAGTATACGAGTGGCCAAGTTGGCGAACAACTAACTATCTTGATGGTTGAAGCAAGTCGGCCCGAACCCCTTGCTCCCAGACTTCCCGCACCACACCGAACGAAGAGGTCCACCGTGTCCACCAAGCTCCGCACCTCCGCACTGAAGCGGATCCGTTTCGCCCCCGTGGCGCTCCTGGCCGGCATCTTCGCCGCCGTCCTCCTCTCGCTCTCGCTGACCGGCACGCTGTCCGGGTTCGCGGCGAGCATCACCAACTCGAGCAACACCGCAGCCACCGGCACCCTGGTCATGCAGGAGCAGAACGCCGGCGCGACCGTCACCTGCCTCAGCACCGACGGCGGCTCGGTCTCGACGAACGCGGCGACCTGCTCGACGATCAACAAGTTCGGTGGCAGCACGACGATGACGCCGGGCAACACCGTGAACACGGCGATCTCGATCAAGAACACCGGCACCGCGAACGCCGCGACCTTCACGCTCACCCCGGGCGCGACGTGCACGCAGTCGGCCAACGGCACCCAGAACGGCACCGCCACCGACCTCTGCGCCAAGATGAACCTCGTCATCACCTCGGGCTCGACCACCGTGTTCAGCGGCACGCTCGCCAGCTTCAAGGGTGCGCCGGCCTCGTCCTTCACGATGCCCCAGGCCCCCGCAGCCGGTGCGAGCGTCCCGTTCAACTTCGCCGTGACCCTCGACCCGTCGGCCGGCAACACGTACCAGGGTCTCGCCGCCTCGGTCCCGATGACCTGGACCTTCACCGCCTGACCCACCGCGAGCGAGTCGGCGTGACGCCCTGATCCCGCCCCGCCGGCACCGCCCCGCTCCCGCACCCGCCCCAGACCGACGCCCCCCGACCGGCCTCCCCCCCTTCCGGCCGGGCGACGTCACCCCCCGGCGCAGTCCGACCGTCATCCCCCCGTCCGGTCGGACCGCGCCCACCCCGGCGGCACTCGGACGACCCCCCCACGTCCGAGTGCCGCCGCCCCTCTCCCACAGAGCCCCCGCACCTCCCGCCGTCCCCCGGGGCGGCCGACCCCACCGGAGCACCAGATGAGCCAGACCGCGGCGATCCCGCTCAGCGGCACGCTCGACCGTCCGGTCCTGCGCGGACGGGCAGTCTCCCGTTCCGAGACCGTCCTCGCCTGGACGGTCGCCGCGATCGCCGCCCTGCTGCTCGTCGCCGCCGTGCTGTTCCTGTCCGCAGGTGGTCGCTGGTTCGTCGTCGAGACGCCCTCGATGGGCGAGGCCGCACCGGTCGGCACGCTCGTGCTCGACCTGCCCGTCGACGTGGACACGCTCGCGGTCGGCGACGTCGTCTCCTTCGCGACAGATGCCAACCCCGGTGTCGTCTACACGCACCGCATCATCGGCATCGACGCGGCCGGACTCCACACCCGTGGTGACATCAACGGCGCCACCGACCCGTGGGCCCTCACGCAGCGCGACGTCATCGGGACCCCGGTGGCGCTCGTCCCCCACCTCGGGTGGCTCTTCCGGGCCGCTCCGATCCTGCTCGTCGGCACCCTGCTCATCTGGACCCTCACGAGCGCCTTCACCGACCGTGTGACCCGCACCTGCCTGCGCATCGCCGGCGGTGCCCTCACCACGTCCTACGCCGCGTTCGTGCTCAAGCCGTTCGTCAACGTCACGACGATCACGAACACCTCGAGCCCGCGCGGGGTCGAGGCGACGATCGTCTCCTCCGGCATCTTCCCCGTCCGCGTCGACGCCCACGGCGGGAACTCGGTCCACCTGGTCGACGGCCAGGTCGGACGCGTCGTCATCCACGAGCTCACGAGGAACGGGCACTACCAGCTGAGCTCGACCATCGACCTCGACCCGACGGGCTGGGCCGCCCTCGTCGCGGTGTGCCTCGTGCCGCTCGTGCTCTGCCTTGCCGTCGGTCGTGTCGAACCGGTGCGTGCATCGTGACCGGCCGCCCCCTGCGCTCCCTGCGCGACGGCCGGGTCGTCGCCGCCCTGCTCGTCGTCGCCCTCGCCGTGGTCGTCCTGCTGAACCAGTTCGCGCCGACCCGGTCCGCGTACAGCGCCACCGTCACGAACACCGGCAACACCGCGGCGACCGCGCCGTACTTCACCTGCGGCGCCGCAGCGCTGGCCGACGCCTCCGGTGCGCTGTTCGCCTACGACCTCGACGAGGCCGCCGGGTCGCGCACCGCCGCCGACTCCTCCGGCAAGAACGCTGCGGGGACGTACCAGGGCAGCATGACGACGACGGCGAACCCCGCCGCCTGCGCGCGCGACGGCGGTCCGGCGTACACGCTGAACGGGTCGACGAGCTTCGTCTCGACACCGCGTTCGTACCAGAACCCGACGACCTTCAGCGAGGAGGTCTGGTTCCGCACGACCGTCGCGGGCGGGCTCCTCATCGGGTTCGGCAGCAACCAGGTCGCCACCTCGGGGCAGCACGACCGGCAGATCTACATCAACACCGCGGGGCAGCTCGTCTTCGGCGCGTACAACGGCACGACCCAGGTGATCACCTCGCCGAAGGCCGTCACCGACGGTGCCTGGCACCACGTCGTCTCGACCATGTCGCCGACGAACGGCATGCGCCTGTACCTCGACGGCACGCTCGTCGCGTCGAACGCCGCGTACCGGACGCCCGAGAACGCGACCGGGTACTTCCGGATCGGGTACGACACCATCACCGGGTGGCCGGGAGCGCCGGCGAACTACTGGTTCACCGGGCAGATGCGCTACGCCGCCGTCTACTCCACCGAGCTGTCCGCAACGCAGGTCGCGAACCACGCCGCAGCCGGTCGCTGACGCGACCACCAGCCGGACGGGAGGCGCGTGGCGGGCTCGCCACGGGCCTCCGGTCCGGCTCCTCCACCGTCCCGGGCACGTGCGCCGACCGGACAGCGTGTCCCTCGATCCTCGGGACCCTCCGGGGTGCCCGGCGTAGCCAGGACCCTCACCGTCCGACCACGGGAGGAACCCACATGACCAAGGACGCGAACGCCGCCACGCAGGAGAAGCTCGGCGGGATCCTCGAGGCACGCGACTGGAGCCGCATGCACGAGGCCTGGCACGAGGACGTCGTCGACCACGACCCCGCACCCGACCAGGCGCCGGGGCTCGCCGGCATCGTCGACTTCTGGACGGAGTTCACGACCGCGTTCCCGGACGTCACGCTCGAGGCGGACCCGCTCGTGGTGACCGACGACTTCATCACCGCGGTGTTCACGATCCACGGCACCCACACCGGGCCGTTCCAGGGACACGAGCCGACCGGCCGCGAGTTCACCGTCCGCGGCATCCAGGTGTCGAAGTTCGTCGACGGGAAGATCGCCGAGCGCTGGGGCTCGACGGACCAGAAGGGCATCGAGGAGCAGCTGCAGCTCGGCTCGTCCGACGCGCAGTTCGTCAGCAAGGACTGACCCGCGCCGCCGCACCGGACGCCCCGGGTACGCTCGGGGCGTCCGGTACCAGCCGGGTCCGCCGCCGATGAAAGGCACCCGTGCGTCTCCGAGCCCTCCTCGCCACCGTCGTCGTCGCAGCGTTCGCGCCCGTCCTGCTGGTCGCCGGACCGGCATCGGCCCACGACGTGCTGGTCGCGTCTGATCCCGTCGCCGACGTGACGGTCGCGGGAGACGTGGACCACGTCCTCCTGACCCTGTCCGAACCGCCGCTCAGCGGGCTGCAGACCGGCATCGTGATCAGCGTCACCGACGCGGAGGGCGCCGAGCACACGTCCGGGGACGTCAGCGTCGAGGGCAACACCATCGCGAAGGACCTCGACGTCTCCGAGGCCGGCTCGTACCTGGTGCGGTGGCGGAGCGTCTCCGTCGACGGGCACCCGATCTCGGGCGAGTACCGCTTCCGGTCGAGCGGCCCGGCGGCGCTGGACTCCTCGACGGACTCGGGCATCGCGGAGACACCGGTGCCGAGTGCCACGGCTGCGCCGACCGCGACCGCGACCGCGCGGGCGGACGATGCGTCCAGCATCCGCGACGACATGTCCGCCACGACCGCAGCTGCACCCGCAGGTGGCCACCAGCACCACACCATCCTGCTGCTGATCGTCGCGCTGGTCGTCGTCGGGTTCGCCGGTGTCGTCGGCATCCGCGCCCTGCTGGCCCGTCGGAACGGCGTCCCCGCCGACGGCCCGGACGGGGCCGGATCGGACGGCCCGGCAGCCGGCAGCGCCGCCGAGGACGGCACGCAGCGGTGACGCGGACGGACCGGTCGCCGTCGGTCGACGCTGCCCGCGCTGCGCTCGCCGCCGTCGCCGGTCCCGGAGCGGCCCCGCTGGTCCCTGCGTTGCCGACCACCGCGGACCCTCGTGCGGCGGCCGTGCTCATGCTCTTCGGCGTCCTCGACCGGGTGCCCGCCGACCGGCCGGCCGCAGCCGGTGCCGTCCACCGCGACCTCGACGTCCTGTTGCTCGCCCGGGCATCGACGCTCCGGTCGCACCCGGGCGAGGTCGCCTTCCCCGGTGGACGCATCGACCCCGGCGACGCGGACGCCCCCGCCGCGGCCCTGCGCGAGGCCCGCGAGGAGACCGGGCTCGACCCGTCCGGTGTGGAGGTCCTCGGGACCCTGCCCGCCGTGCCGCTCGCCCACTCGAACCACCTGGTGCGGCCCGTGCTCGGGTGGTGGCGCGACCCGACGCCCGTGCGGGTCGTCGACCAGCGGGAGTCCGCCGCGGTCTTCCGGACGCCGGTGGCAGAGCTGCTCGACCCGGCGAACCGCGGCGTGACGGTCCTGAGGCGGGGTGGTCAGGAGTGGCGCGGACCGGCCTTCACGGTACGGTCGGACCAGGGCGTGCACACGCTCTGGGGGTTCACCGCGATGCTCCTCGACGCGCTCTTCGACCGGCTCGCCTGGACGGAGCCGTGGGACGCGTCGCACGAGCTGCCGCTCCCCTCCGGGCGCTGACCGGTCGTCGTAGGGTCGGGGCATGACCATCGTCGCGCTCGTGTTCGCCGCCCTCGCCGCGCTCCTGCACGTGTACATCTTCGTGCTCGAGTCCGTCCTCTGGACCACCCCGCGCGCGCGGAACACCTTCGGCACCTCGGAGCAGGAGGCCGCCGCCACCCGGTCGCTCGCGTTCAACCAGGGCTTCTACAACCTGTTCCTCGCCGTGCTCGTCCTGGTCGGCATCGTCGTCGTCGCCTCCGGTCAGACCGCGGTCGGCCTGACCCTCGTCGTCGCCGGCACCGGCAGCATGCTCGCCGCCGCCCTGGTGCTGTTCACGAGCGACGCGACGAAGCGCCGCGCCGCGAGCACGCAGGGCGCGCTGCCGCTCCTGGCGCTGGTCGCGCTCGGGATCGCCGCGCTGGTCTAGACGAGCTCGGCGAGCAGGGTCTCGACGCGCTGCCGGACCGCGTCGCGCACCGGACGGACCTGCTCGATCGGCAGGCCGGCCGGGTCGGTGAGTGCCCAGTCCTCGTAGCGCTTGCCCGGGAAGACGGGGCAGGCGTCGCCGCAGCCCATGGTCACCACCACGTCGGCCTGGCGGACCGCGTCGGTGGTGAGGACGGCGGGCTGCTCCCCCGCGATGTCGATGCCCTCCTCGGCCATCGCCTGCACCGCGACCGCGTTGATCCGGTCGGCGGGCTCCGACCCGGCGGAGAACACGTCGACGCGGTCGCCCGCCAGGTGGCGCAGCCACCCGGCCGCCATCTGGGAGCGGCCGGCGTTGTGGACGCAGACGAACAGGACGGCGGGCTTCTGGTCGGGCACGGTGACTCCGGGGGTGGGGGCGACGGGTGGGGTCATCCTGCCGCACCGAGGTGAACGGACGATGCGTCCGGCGGACGGGAGGCTCGTCGCGGGCCGCCGCCGCGCCTCCAGGCCGTCCCGTGGCCGGTGCCGGATCGTGACCCACCCGCGCGGAGCGGTGCGGTAGCGTCCGCAGGGTGATCGTGTGGATCAACGGCACCCACGGGGCCGGCAAGACGACGACGGCACGTCTGCTGCAGCCGATGCTGCCCGACGCCCACGTGCTCGACCCCGAGAAGATCGGCGAGGTCCTGATGGACGTCCGGCCGCCGCTGCCGGACCACGGTGACTTCCAGCACTGGGCCCCGTGGCGGCCGCTCGTCGTCGAGACGGCCCGACGGGTGCTCGACCAGGTCGGCGGCACGCTCGTCATGCCGCAGACCGTGCTGGTCGAGGCCTACTGGCGGGAGATCGCCGACGGTTTCGCGCAGCACGGGATCCCGGTGCGGCACGTCGTGCTCCATGCCGACCAGGACACCCTGCGCCGGCGGATCGAGGACGACGCGGTCGTCGGGTACTCGACGTTCCGGATGAGCCGGCTCGCACCCTACGCCGAGGCCGCGGACGGCTGGTTGCACGAGGCCGCCGAGGTCGTCTCCACTGTCGACCGCGCGCCGGAGCAGGTCGCCCGGGACATCGCCGACGGTCAGCCGGCAGCGGTCGCCGCCGCCTCGACCGTCACGGGCTGACAACGGGGGCACCACCAGACGCGTCGGGGCGCGGAACCGACCACCTCGACGTCGTCGCGGGCGCGCACCCGCGTCCCGCAGCGCAGGCACGGCCGACCGGCCCGACCGACGACCCAGTGGCGCTCGCCGCGGCGGAGCACCCCGGTGGTCACCTGGTACGCGTCGGGCGTCGTCGCCGAGTGGCGGAGCATGCGCTGCGCCGTGTCGAGCAGTGCCCCGACGTCGACCGTGCCGATCGGCCGGTCGGGGTGTAGCCCGCGGACGAAGCCGAGCTCGTTCGCCCAGAGGTTGCCGAGCCCCGCCACGCGCCGCTGGTCGAGCAGGACGGTGCGCACGGGCAGGTCGGGGTCGGCCGTGCAGCGACGGAGGGCCTCGTCGCGGTCGAAGTCGTCGTGGAGCAGGTCCGGGCCGAGGTACCCGACCGCCAGGTGCTCGTCACGGGTGGAGAGCAGCTCGACCACGGGCAGGGCGATCCCCCACACCGTCCGGCCGTCGTCGAGGGCCATCCGGACGCGGGCGTCCCGCGCGGCGTGCACGGGCAGGCGCTTCCCGGCGCCCGTCGTCGTCCACGAGCCCGTCATCCGCATGTGCGTGTGCAGCGTGCTGCCGTCGTCGAACCGGGTCAGCAGGTGCTTGCCGTGCGTCGCGTGCCCGATGATCCGCCGGCCGCCGAGCGGAACGCCGGCGTCGGCGCCACCGCGCAGTTCACCGCGGGTGACCAGGGCACCGTCGACGGCGCGGAGGCGTGACGCCAGGCGGTGGACGGAGTCACCCTCGGGCATGTCGTCAGGCTAGGCGGGGCCACCGACAGCGGCTCAGTCGACCGATGAGCAGGCGAACGGGAGGCGCGGTGCCAGCCGGCACCGCGCCTCCCGTCCGTCACCGGGTCACGTCAGGACCGCGGCTGCGCCTCCTGAGCGTCCGCTGCTGCGTCGGCTGGCGCCGGGTCGAGGCTCGCGTCGATCCCGGGATCCGGTGAGACGGTGTCGGTGTGCACGGGGAACGCATCCGGCGAGGTGCTCACACCACTGCGCTGCGGCGTCCGGCCACGGAGGCGACGGACGATGTCCCACGGCCGTCCGGCTGCGCGCTCGTTCGGCGCGTCCACCTCGAGGCCGTAGTACGCACCGACGTGCTCGAGCAGGACCTCGCGCTCCGCCTTGTCGTACGCCCGGCGCTCGCGGTTGAAGGCGATGATCGTCGACCAACAGGTCATCAGCAGGACGATGCTGAACGGCAACGCCGTGGTGATCGCCGCGGTCTTCAGCGCGTTCAACCCTCCGGTCAGGAGCAGCGCCACGGCCAGCAGCGCAGCGACGAGCGCGAAGAACACGCGCAGCCAGTTCTTCGGCTCGATGTCGCCGCCCGACGCGATCATCGCCATGACGAGTGACCCCGAGTCCGACGACGTCACGAAGAAGACGCCGATGAGCAGGATCGCGCCGAAGGTCAGCACGACGCCGGCGGGCAGGTCGGCGAGCAGCGTGAAGAGCGAGCCCTCGACGTCGACCGACCCGTCCGCGCCGACGAGGCCGCCGGCGCCGTCCGTCTCCTGGTGGATGGCGGCACCACCGAGGACGGCGAACCAGAGGAAGGTCAGTGCCGTCGGCACGAGCAGCACGCCGAAGACGAACTCACGCACGGTGCGGCCGCGCGAGATGCGTGCGATGAAGATGCCGACGAAGGGGGCCCACGACATCCACCAGCCCCAGTAGAACGTCGTCCAGGCGCCCTGCCACTCCTCGCCGGCCGCACCCTGCTGCGCGGTCACGTTGAAGGAGAGTCCGACGACGTTCTGCAGGTAGGCGCCGATCGACTGCACGAAGTCCCGCAGCAGGAACTGCGTGGGGCCGACGATCAGGATGAAGAGCAGCAGTGCCGCCGCGAGGATGAGGTTGAAGTTCGACAGGATCTTCATCCCCTTGGTCACGCCGGTGACCAGGGAGACGATCGTCACCGCGGTGATGACCGCGATGATCGCGATCTGGCTGACCGTGCTGCTCTCGGCGAGACCGGCGCTCTCGAGTCCGGCGCCGATCTGGATGACACCGAGGCCGAGCGAGGTCGCGACGCCGAACAGCGTGCCGATCAGGGCGATCACGTCGATGAGGTTGCCCCACCCGCCGCGGACGCGGTTGCCGAGCAGCGGTTCGAGTGCCCACCGGATCGAGACCGGACGGCCGCGACGGTGGATCGCGTAGGCCAGGGCGAGGCCGAGGACGACGTAGATGGCCCAGGCGTGCAGGCCCCAGTGCAGGAACGTCTGGGTCATCGCCTGCTGCGCGAGCTGGTTCTCGGTGCCCGTGACGCCGGGCCGGGGTGAGGCGAAGTGGCTGAGCGGCTCGGAGACACCGTAGAAGACGAGTCCGATGCCCATGCCCGCCGCGAAGAGCAGGGCGAACCACGAGCCGGTGGTGAACTCGGGCTCGTCCTGGTCCTTGCCGAGCTTGATGTCGCCGTACTTCGAGAACCCGACGAACAGCGAGAACCCGACGAAGAACGCCGCGATGAGCACGTAGTACCAGCTGAAGTTGCGGACGATCCCGCTCTGCAGCGCGGTGAACACGGCCTCGGCGGACGAGGGTGCGACGAGGGTCCAGGCGACGAAGCCGAGCACGATGACGGCGGCCGGCCAGAAGACCCAGCGCGCGAGCTCGGGGGTGGTGCGGACCGGCTCCCCGGGGCGGAGCTGGTCGGTGGATGATGCTGGTGGTCTGGTCGTGGCCATCGGTCCATGGTGCCTGACGTGCTGTGACTCCGTTCAGGCAGGTGGCTCGCCGTCGGGGTCGTCACGCCGCGCGCGCGTCCCGGCCACGAGTCCGCGCCGGTGCTCCGGCGCCTGGTGCTCCAGCCGCTCAGCGAGCCGATCGGCGGCCCGCTCGACGAGCGGTTGTCCGGCGCCGTAGTGCCCGACGGTCGCGAAGAGTCCGGCCACCAGGTCCTCGGGGGACGGCCAGTGCTGCAGGACCCGCGGCGTCCCGTCCGGCCCGAGCAGTGCCGTCACGGCGCTCCGGTCGCGCCAGAGCGGCACCAGGACCGGCGTCGCCATGTCCAGGGCGCTGACCGCCGTGTACGGGTCGTTCGAGCCGGACGCCAGACCGCGGACGGCGATCTCGACGAGCTGCTGGAGGGCGAACTCGACGTCCTGCACGGGCGTCCGGGCGGTGCCGAGGACCACCGCGGCGCGCAGCGTCCGGGAGGTCGCGGCGTCGATCGCCGGGGTGCTGTCGTCGTCGCGCGATCGGTCGATCTGGTCCCCGTCCGCGCGGACGCGCACGCGGACGACGACGTCGCCCTGGATGACGTACCGGCCCGGGGTCGCGACGACGTCCACCAGACGGTCGTTGCGGACCGCCCATGCCGTCAGCGTCCGCCACTCCACCGACTGCACGTAGCCGTCGGAGGCCGCCCGGACCGCGTACCAGCCGTCCTCGGGGACGGTGACGGGCTGGATCGTCCGTCGCTCGTCGTCGCCGTCCCGGTAGGCCTCGTCGACCGCGGCACGCAGGTCGGTCTGCACCTGCCGCTGCAGCGACGTGATCTGCGTGCTCGACGCGATGTGGTGGATGAAGAAGACGAGCACACCGACGTCGAGCACCGCGAGCAGCACGGCGACGTGGATGGCGACGACGGGCACGAACGCGTCGCCGTCGTCGACGTCGGTGTGCACGGTCCGCAGCACGACCATCGCGTACAGGAACGTCGAGGTGAACGCCGCGAGCACGAGCTGGTTCGCCCGGTCCGCCGTGAAGTTCCGCACGAGCCGCGGCCCGTACGTCGACGACGTGGTCGCGAGGACCGAGATCGTGATCGAGAACGAGGTGCCCGCCACCGTGAGCATGGCCGTGCCGATCGTCGTCAGGATCGACCGACCACCGCCGGCGCTCAGGGCGTCGAGGAACGGGACCGCCGGCACCTGCCCGTCCAGGACCTCGCGGTCGAGCGTGACGAGCAGCTGCGCGACGACGATCGCCACGACCCCGAGCAGGGCGGGCAGGAACCAGAACGACTCGCGGACGCGGACGAGCAGCGCGTGCATCAGCAGGGCCGACCCGACCGGTCCGTCACCGACACCCGACCGCTACCGCTGCTGCAGGAACTCGGCGATCGCCGTCCCGCCGCCGTTGAAGCGGATGGTCCGACCGGCCGTCGACGAGTCCTCGACGACGTCGGCGACCACGTGCGCCACGTCGCCGCGCGGCACCTGCGACGACGAGCCGTCCCAGTCCACCGACCCGGTCGGCTCGTCGTCGGTCAGGGTGCTCGGCGCGACGATCGTCCACTGCAGCCCGGAGTCACGGAGCACCGCGTCGGCGATCATCTTGGACTGCGCGTACGCGAAGAAGTCCTGGTCCTGCGGGATCCCGTGGTCGAGCGTCGATCCGGACCACGACACCATCACGTACCGGTCGACCCCGGCCTGCGCGGCGCCCTGCACGGACAGCACGGCCGCGTCGCGGTCGATCGCCCAGGTGCGGTCCGCAGACCCGCCACCGGCGCCGGCCGACCAGACGACGGCGTCGTGCCCGCGGATCAGGTCGGCGAAGTCCGTGAGCGACTGCTCCTGCACGTCGGCGATGCGGGGCTCGCCGCCGTGCGCGCGGACCTCGTCCTGCTGGTCCGGGTTGCGGATCACCGACGTGACGCTGTGGCCGCGCTCGGTGAGGATGCGGGTGGCGAGGAGTGCGACCTTGCCGTGGCCGCCGAACAGGATGACGTTGCTCATGGCCCGGACGGTACGCGGCACGGCTCGGAGGGGGCGGCGGCGGTCCGTCCCCCAGCGCCCGGCGAGTACCGTCCGAGCGGACACGACGTCCGAGCGGACTCGACAGGAGAACCATGAGCAAGCACGACGAGCAGCACACCCTGGTCCGGACCCTGGCACTCGGGTTCCTCAGCGGCGGACGGAGCAGCACCCCGCTGGCGGTGCTCGCGCTGAACCACGACAACAAGGCCGTGAAGGGTGACTGGCAGCAGTGGAAGGTGTTCAGCACGCCGCTCGGCCGCGGCCTGCTCGTCGCCTCTGCCATCGGTGAACTCATCGGTGACAAGTCCCCGAAGGCCCCCGCGCGCATCTCGCCGCTCGGGCTGATCGGCCGCATCGGAGCCGGAGCGTTCGCGGGCGCGGCGCTCGGCACCACGGGTCGGCGCGACCTGCGCATCGAGGGCGCGGTGCTCGGTGGGATCGGTGCGGTCGTCGGCAGCTTCCTCGGCTGGGCGGCGCGCAAGGCGCTCAGCAGCTCGGGCCTGCCCGACCCGGTCGGCGCGCTCGCCGAGGACGCCGCGGTCATCGCCGGTTCCGTCAAGGCGGTCAGCGGGTCCTAGACCCGACCACCCGACTGAACGGGAGGCTCGTGGCGGACCCGCCACGGGCCTCCCGTCCGTCCGCCACCCGGCCCAGCCGCGTCGCGTCCACCGAGGGAGCACCACCAGGGCCTGTCGCGCACGGCAGTGCGCGCCTAGCGTGGCCCGCATGGACATCGTCGTCATCGGAGCCACCGGCCACATCGGCACATTCCTGGTCCCCCGCCTCGTCCGGGCCGGCCACCGCGTCACCGTCGTGACGCGCGGCACCAGCGCCCCGTACGCGGACGCTCCCGAGTGGGAGCAGGTCGAGCGGATCACCGCCGACCGTGAGCAGGAGGACCGTGACGGCACCTTCGGCGCCCGCATCGCCGCGCTCGGTGCCGACGCCGTCGTCGACCTCGTCTGCTTCACCCTCCACTCCGCCGAGCAGCTCGTCCGGGCGCTCCGCGGCAGCCGCACCCACCTCGTGCACTGCGGCTCGATCTGGCGTGCCGGCGTCTCGCACGTGCTGCCGATCACCGAGGAGACCGCCACCCCGCCGTCCGGCGAGTACGGCACCCAGAAGGACGCGATCGCCCGCATGCTCCTGCAGGAGACCGCCCATGGTGGTGTCACGACGACCTCGATCCACCCCGGGCACATCAGCGGTCCGGGCTGGATGCCGATCGGACCGCTCGGCAACCTCGACCCGTCGGTGATCACGCGGTTGGCCACCGGCGAGACCGTCGAGGTCCCCGGTCTCGGCGCGGAGTCGATGGCCCACGTGCACGCCGACGACGTCGCCCAGCTGTTCCAGCTGGCGGTCGAGCAGCGTGACGCCGCGGCCGGACAGGACTTCTTCGCGACCGCCCCGACGGCGCTCACGGTCCGCGGGTACGCGGACCTGGTCGCATCGTGGGTCGGCCGGGAGGCACGGCTCGAGTCCGTCAGCTGGGACCGGTTCCGTGAGACCACGGCTCCGGAGCACGCCGACGCCAGCTGGGAGCACCTGTCCCGCAGCCAGGTGTTCAGCACCGAGAAGCCGCAGCGTGTGCTCGGTTACGCGCCGGCGTACACGGCGTCGGAGACGGTGCGCGACGCGCTGCGGTGGCAGGCGGCCCACGGCGATCTCGACGTGCCGGGGACGTTCCGCCCCTGAGTGCGGGCGTCCGGAGGCAGGACGCGCACTCTCGGTGCGCGTGCCGCGGGCCGGCTGTCAGCTCTGTGCAGCGCGCTCCGGGAGCGCGAGCGCCCCGCGCCGGTGCACGGCCCAGACCGTCGTCGCGAAACCGATGAGCACGGCGGCGCCGATCGTCACGGCGGTCCAACCACCGACCTTCCAGAGCACCCCGGCGACGGCGGAACCGACCGCGCCGCCGACGAAGTTGCACGTGACGAAGGCCGTGTTCAGCCGACTGCGTGCCGCGGGGTCGATCGCGAACAGGCGCGTCTGGTTCAGCACGTTCGCGCCCTGCACCCCGACGTCGAGCAGCAGCACCGCGACGAGCACCACCACGATCGACCGCGCGCCCAGGCCGGCGACCACCAGCGACACGAGCACCAGCACGAGCGCGGCACCGGTCACCGGGACCGACCAGCCACGGTCGTGCAGCCGCCCGACCCGCTGCGCCGCCACGGCCCCCGCGAGCCCGACCAGGCCGACGGCGCCGATCGCGGTGGTCGAGTACCCGAACGGCGCGCCGCTGAGCAGGAACGTCAGCGCCGTCCAGAACATCGTGAACACGGCGAACACGGACGCGCTGACGACCAGCGTCACGCGGACCGCCCGGTGTGCGCGGACGACGCCGGCCACCGACGCCAGGAGCTGCGGGTACCGCACCCGCTCGCGCTCCGGCAGACGCGGGACCGCCCGTGCGAGCAGGACCGCCAGCACGACCGCGACCACCGCGGCGAGGACGTACACGCTGCGCCACCCGGCGACGTCCGCGATCACCCCGCTGACCGTCCGGGACAGCAGGATGCCGGTCAGCACCCCGGATGCGATCGTCCCCACCACCCGGCCGCGTGCCGCCGGGTCTGCCAGGTCGCCCGCGAGCGGGATGAGGAGCTGCCCGGCGACCGTCGTCGCACCGACCAACGCGAGTGCGACGAGCAGCGCGGGGAACCCCGGCGCGAGCGCGGCGGCGAGCAGGGCGACCGCGGAGGCCGCGAGCACGCCGGGGACCAGGCGTCGTCGGTCGACGACGTCGCCGAGCGGCACGAGCAGCAGGATCCCGAGCGCGTAGCCGACCTGCGTCAGCGTGACGAGGAGTCCCGCGGACGCCGGCGAGGTCCCGAGGTCCGACGCGACGTCGTCGAGCAGGGGCTGCGCCCAGTACAGGTTCCCGACGGCCGCACCACCGGCCACGGCGAAGAGCAGCGTCCGGCCACGCGTCATCGTCGCCGGAGGGGCGTCCTCGCTCATCGGCGCGGGACCTGGTCGGTGTCGGGGTCCCGACGGAGGAGCAGACCGATCGCCCAGGGGCCGGGCTGCAGGCGGACGGCTGCCTCGGCGAGGACCCGTTGCTCGTGCGCCCGGTCCCGGGTGAGCTCGTGGACCTCCTGCTCGGCCTGCCACCGGAAGCGCAGGCGTGCCCACGGTCCGGGTCGCCGGGTCAGCGGTGTCGCGACCGCGGAGGTGTGGGTCACGCCAGCTCCTGTCCCGTCGCGTCGGCCGTCGTCCGGCCTGTCGTCCGCTCCGTGGCCCGCTCTGTCGTCCGCTCTGTCGTCCGGTCCGTCGCCCGCTCCGCGATCCGCTCGGTCGCAGCCCAGGACGCGAGCACCTGCAGTGCGTCGGCGCTCGCGCTGCCCGGAGTCGCCGGGTAGATCGTCAGGGAGAGGCCGGGGTCCTCGGTGAGCTCCAACGACTGGAAGTGCAGCTCGAGCGGCCCGACCACGGCGTGGTCGAAGGACTTCACGCCGGCGTAGTGCCGCCGGACGTCGTGGGACGCCCAGAGCTCGCGGAAGTCCTCGCTGCGCACCGACAGTTCGCCGATGAGCGCTGCGAGGTCCCGGTCTCCCGGCGTCCGTCCGGCCTCGCGCCGCAGGATCGCGACGTTCGTGTGCGCCGCACGGTCCCAGTCGCGGTAGAAGTCGCGTGCACGGCTGTCGAGGAAGATGTAGCGCGCAAAGTTCATCGGTCGATCCCCGGTGGCGACGTCGGCGTGCAGCGCCCACCCGAGGGCGTTCGCGGCGACGATGTCCTGCCGGTTGTTGACGATCATCGCGGGTGCGTCGGTCACGACGTCGAGCAGGTACTGCAACTCCGGGCGCACGGCGGCGACCGGGACGGCCCGCGCGGCACGGCGCGGCGTCGCGTTCTGGTGTCGCGCCAGGTCGCGCAGGTGCTCGTGCTCTGCGGGGTCGAGCCGCAGCGCCGTGGCGACGGCGTCGAGCACGCTGTCGGAGACGCCCTGCAGGTTCCCGCGCTCGAGGCGGGTGTAGTAGTCGATGCTCACACCGGCCAGGCGGGAGACCTCCTCGCGCCGCAGCCCGGGGACGCGCCGCCGGGTGCCGAAGGTCGGGATGCCGACCTGCTCCGGGGTGATGCGCGCGCGACGGCTGGCGAGGAAGTCACGGGCTTCGTCACGGTGGTCCATGCGCTCCACGGTACGGCCGCACCGGGTCCGGAACGAGGTGCTGCCGGAACCCCCGTCAGCGCCCGGTGGTGAGCGGCACGGACAGGATCCGGTCGTCGCCGTCGCGGGGGTCTCCCCGGCCGTCGGTGTTGTTCGTCACGAACCAGAGCGTGTCGTCGGGTCCGGGCAGCACCGTGCGGATGCGCCCGTGCTCGCCCTGGAAGTACACGGTCGAGCTCGACGGGTCGGACACCGGGACGGCGCGGACGGACTCCCCCTTGAGGTTCGCGACGAAGACGGTGTCGCCGATCACGGTCAGGCCGCTCGGGGACGCCTCGTCGGTCGACCACTGCTGCACGGGGTCGACGAACCCGCGGTCCTCGCCGCCGGTGCCCTCGACCTCGGGCCAGCCGTGGTCGTTGCCCGGCTCGATGACGTTGAGCTCGTCCCAGCGGTTCTCCCCGAACTCCGCTGCGAACATCGTGCCGTCCTCGGCCCAGCCCATGCCCTGCACGTTCCGGTGCCCGAGCGACCAGACGGGCGACCCCGCGAACGGGTTGTCGTCCGGCACCTCGCCGTCCGGGGTCAGGCGCAGGATCTTGCCCGCCAGGGAGTCGCGGTCCTGCGCCTCGGACCGCTGCCCCGCGTCGCCGACGCTCGCGTAGAGCATGTCGTCCGGGCCGAAGGCGATGCGCCCGCCGTCGTGGAAGGTGTTCGCGGGCAGCCCGTCGATCACGGTGGTGGCCTCGCCGAGCCGGTACGAGCCGGTGTCCCCGGTCAGGTCGTAGCGCTCGATCCGGTTGCCGTCGTCGGCCGTCGAGTACACGAACAGGTCGTCGTCGTGCAGCGCGAGGCCGAGGAGTCCGCCCTCGCCGCCGTGCCGGACACCTTCGACGGTCCCGACCTCGCGGGTCGTCCCGTCCGCTCGGAGCTCGAGCACGCGTGCGGAGTCGCGTTCGCTGACGAACGCGTCACCGTCGTCACCGACCGGGACCACCGACCAGGGTGCCTCGAGGCCGGAGACCACGTCGGTGGTCTGCCCGTCCGGGGCGAGCTGCCCCGCGGCGAGGTCGGCCGGCGGGCTCGCGGTGCTGCGCTGCCCGGCGGAGTCGTCCGGACCGGTCGCCGCCCGGTCGTCGGAGCAGGCGGTCAGGCCGAGGGCGGCCACGGCGGCCAGTCCGACGGCGGACCAGGTGCGGCGGCTGCGGCGGGCGCGGGTGCCGGTGCCGGTGCCGGTGCCGGTGGTGCGGGTGGTGTCCACGGTGATCCTCCCGGGTCGTGCACCGAGTCCACACGCCCCCGTCGGGAATCGCCTGGGGGTTCCCGGCGGAACCCCTCACCGCTGCGCACACCGGCCTACCGTCGGCCGCACACCCACGGAAGGACCACCGCATGACCACCATCGCCATCGTCGGCGCCGGCAAGGGCCTCGGGCTCGCCGTCGCGGACCGCTTCGGCCGCGAGGGCTTCGACGTCGCCCTGATCTCCCGCAACCAGGACCGGCTCGACTCGCTCGCCGCCGAGCTCCGGTCGTCCGGGTACCGCGCGCAGGGGTTCGCCGCGAACGTCCGCGACGGGGACTCGCTCCGCGCCGCGCTCGAGGCCGCCACCGAGCAGCTCGGCCCGATCGAGGTGCTGCAGTACAGCCCGCTGCCCGCCAAGGAGTACATGCGCCCCGTGCTCGAGACCACCGCCGAGGACCTCGTCGGTCCGATCGAGTTCTCGGTCTACGGCTCGGTGAACGCCGTGCGCCAGGTGCTGCCCGGCATGCGTGCGATCGGCACGGGCACGATCCTGTTCGTCAACGGCGGCAGCGCCGTCCGACCGGGCGCACGGGTCACCGGCACCTCGGTCGCGTTCGCCGGCGAGAGCGCCTACGCGCAGCTCCTGCACGACGCCGTCGCCGACGAGCACGTGCACGTCGGGCAGCTGATCATCCCGTTCGGCATCGACGACGGGCAGGACGACCACTCGTCGGCCGCGGTGGCCGAACGACTCTGGACGATGCACACCGAGCGCGGGGAGTTCCGGACGTACGCCGAGCCGCTGCCGGAGTGAACGAGCGGACGGACTAGCGCGCGGTGCGCTCGATCGCGTCGGCCATCGCCGCCGCGACCGAGCGGTTCGCCTCGGCGGTCGGGTGGATGCCGTCCGGGCTGGTGCCCGGCAGGTACGCGCCGTCGGAGGCCCGGAGCGACCGGAACGGGTCCACGAACTCCCAGCCGTGCGCATCGGCGTCGGCGTGCAGCGCATCCGTCAGGACGATCTGCCCCGAGCGGCGGTCGGCACCCCACCGGCTCCATGTCCAGTCGGACGGCGGACCGGCGACGACGAGCACCCGCTCGGCACCGACCTTGCGGACGATCGCGTCCACGTTGGCGATGGTGTGGTCCAGCGGGACGGCCTGGTTGACGTCGTTCGTCCCGACCTCGACCACGAGCACGCGCGCCTGCGGCACCGGGCCGATCTCAGCGAGCACCTGGTCGGCTCGGTACCCGCTGTGCGCGTACCCGCCGACGGCGTGCAGACGGTCGTCGGACTCGAGCTGGTGCAGCCACGAGTCGGGGCGTGCCGTGATCGAGTCGCCGGCGTACGCGAACGGCACGGCGTCGGCCAGGGCCGGGGTGTCGAGCGCGCCGGAGACCACCTGGTCCGGGGTGCTCGGACGCGGCAGGTCGGCCTTCCGCTCCACACGGGATGCCGCTGCGGTGGCGACGGGGCGGTCCTCGGCGCTCGCCGTGTGGGGGGCGGCGACGACGAAGACGCCGGCGCCGACGAGGCAGGCGGCGGAGACGATGCTCGCGACGAGGGCGAGGCGGGTGGTGCGGGTCACGGGTACAGGTATCCCCCGGATCGCCCGACGGAACCAGTCCCCCGACCTGGGGAACGTGCGGTCCGGCTGAGGGTCCTCGTGGCCGTTCACAGGTTCGTGGCCGCCGACGGTCTCGTCCTCAGTGCGCACGGCGCACCGCCACCCGGCGTCCACGGCCGGCGGTCAGCCAGGTCCCGGCCGTCACGACGAGCGGGAGGCCCAGGGCCAGCAGCGCGAGCACCGGCCAGTCCGCCACGAACGGCAGGTGCGTGGTCCCGGTCGGACCGGCATCGAACCGAAGGGTGAGCGCCCGGATCGGCAGCAACCCGAGCAGCGTGCCGACGACCGCGCCGACCGTGGTGAGGATCGCCGCCTGCCACGCCGACACGCGTCGACGCAGGACCGGCTCGGCTCCGATCGCGTCGAGGACCTCGTCGTCGCGACGACCGTCGGACCGGGCGAGTCCGACGGCGACCGCCGTGGCGCCGATCGTCACCGCCGCGGCGAGGGCGAGCACGAGGGCCTGCACCGTCGCCTGTTCGTCGACCGGTCCGCGTTCGTAGACGAAGCCCGGACCGCCCCATCGTTCCCGGTCCGCGCCGCCACCGCTCTGCCACGCGGACGACAGCCCGTCGTACTGCGCCGGGGTCAGTTCCTGCGACAGGTGCATCGCGAGCATGCCGTCGACCAGCGGGACCGCGGTTGCCGCTGCCGTCTCCCGCGTCATGAAGACCCCGACCTTGATCCGTGGCGTCTGCACGTCGAGCACGGCCGGGATCGTCGTCGATGCATCGGGGCGGGGGTCCTCGAGCGGAGCGTCGTCGCCCACCGCGCGGTTCCGGAAGGTGTCGATGCGGACCGCTCCGTCGCGGACGTACTCGGGCCAGAGCGACACGGCTTCGCCGTCCGCGAGCGCCCGTCGGACCTCGGCGGACGGGCGGTGCCCGGTGAGCAGGGCGTAGTCGTCGACCGTCCCCGCCACGATGTGCGGCTCGCCGCTCCCGACGCTCTGCAGGAAGGTCGCGCAGTCGGTCGTGTCGAAGGTCGGGCAGTCCCGCTGGACGAAGTCGTGCGGCGTGGTGATCGTGGTCGGCCCCTTGCCGGCGTCCTCGCGGTTCACGGCGAGCACGTGCAGCCGGACGCCGTCCAACGCTCCGGAGAGCACCCGCGCGGCCCGGTCGGTGACGGCGGCGTCGTACCCGTCGCTGTAGCCGTCCCGGTCGGTCAGTGAGACGTTCGCGGTCGCGACCCCGACGGCAGTCGTGTACTCGTACCCCCGGACGAACCGGGCGTGCTCCGAGGCACTCCACGTGAGCACGACCGAGGCGACGAACACCACGCTCATCACGCTCGCGAGCACCGGGACCGTGCGGACCGGGTTGCGTCGGGCGTCCCGCGCGGCGATCCGGGCGGACAGACCGAGGCGGGCCGAGAGCCGTGCGACGCCGGCCAGGACCCACGGCGACGCCAGTGCGACGCCGAGCTGCACCAGGCACGGTCCGAGGGCGACGCCGACACCGACGAGCACCGCCCACCGGTCCTGCTGCACGGGCCGGTCGTTGAGCAGGAGCACCCCGGCGCCGCAGGCGAGCGTCATCGCCGTCCCGGCGACGACCAGGACGGGGACCCAGGTGCGACGTCGACGCTCTGCCCGGGGACGGGGGGCAGCGGGTCGCAGGGATCCACGGAGGGCCGCGAGGACGTCGATCCTGGTCGCCGCCCGCGCCGCGACCAGGGCCGCCACGAGACCGGCGACGACGGCGGCCGCCGCGATCGTGACGATGGCGAGTCCCGGCACGTGCAGCCCCGGCCAGGTCCCGACGTTGCCGTCGTCGAGCAGGTGGAACGCGAGCACACCGAGTCCTGTGCCGAGTGCGGTGCCGAGCAGCGCACCCGTCACACCGAGCACCAACCCGGAGCCGGCGACGACGGCGCGGACGAAGCCACGACCGCCGCCGACACTCGTGATGATCGCGTGCGTGCGGGTGTCCGCCCGTGTGCCGACCAGGAAGGCGGCACCGGCGAGCAGTGCGACCTCGAAGGCGGCGAACACCCCGACGAGCGCCATGGCTCCGAGGTACGCGTCCACGGTC
Organism: Curtobacterium sp. SGAir0471; assembly: GCF_005490985.1. Classification (NCBI taxonomy): domain Bacteria; kingdom Bacillati; phylum Actinomycetota; class Actinomycetes; order Micrococcales; family Microbacteriaceae; genus Curtobacterium; species Curtobacterium sp. SGAir0471. The sequence continues at coordinate 3,462,058 of NZ_CP027869.1, read as the reverse complement.
GTCCCGGTCGGGGCCCCCTCGAGTCGGTCCGACGGCGGGGCGAGCACGACCGGACGGGACTCGACGACGATCCCGTGCGCGTTGAGCGAGCGGATCTCCGACCACGTCGGGGCGACGTCGGGCAGGAACACGGTCGTGTCCGACCCGCCGCGCTGGAGTGACTCCGGGAGGTCGGCGGGGAGTGACCCCGACGGTAGGAACACGCCCTCGGCCTCGGGGCCGGTCGCGGCATCGCGCATGGTGCCCGTGACGGTGAAGCGCTCGCGGACCGGATCGGTGACGGTGATCGCGTCGCCGACGGACACGTGGAGGCGTTCGAGCGTCGCCGGGGTCGCCATCGCCTCGTCCGGCGCGGCCGGCGCACGGCCGGAGAGCACGTGCCAGTGCCCGTCGAGGGCGGGCGACCACGTCGCTCCCTCGTCCGCGGTGACGGCGACGGGGACCTCCGGGCCGCGGACGACGACCTGCGTGGTCCGGACCGTGATCGCGTCAGCTCCCTCGGGCACGTGGTCGAGCAGTTCGGCCCAGGGTGAGTCCTCGTCTGCCGTCGTCACCGGGCTGTCCCGTGCGGAGTCGGTCAGCTGCCACTGGACGGGGTCCTGCCGCATCCCGGGCACATCAGGACCGGACAGGCGCATCTGGGCCGCCGCGTGGCCGAGGTCGTACCGGAGCTGCTCCTGCACCGTGGGCAGTGTGGACTGGATGACCACGGCCCCTGCCGCGAACCCTGCAGTGGGGACGCCGATGAGCGACACGATCAACACCGCGCGGCCGACCTTCGCGAAGGCGAGGCGACGACCGAGACGGAGGGCGGCCCTGATCGCGACGGGCGTGCGGGTGCGGCGCCGGCCCCTCACGATGCTGCTCGGCCGACGAGGTCCTCGACGCCGGCGTACACCGTCTCGTCGACGACCCGGCCGTCGCGAAGGAAGACCACCCGGTCCGCCCACGCGGCGTGGCGCGCGTCGTGCGTGACGAGCAGTGCGCCCGCGCCGTTGTCGACGTGTCGACGGAGCATCCGGAGCACGACCTCGCCGGTCTGTGAGTCCAGGGCGCCGGTCGGTTCGTCGGCGAGCACCAGGCGCCGTTCACCGACGACCCCGCGGGCGATCGCGACGCGCTGCTGCTGCCCACCGGACAGGTCGTCGGGGAATGCGTCGGCACGGTCCCCGAGCTCGACGTTCTCGAGCGCCAGCTCGGCTGCGCGTCGGGCCCGGCTCGCCTTCCAGCCGTCGAGCTCCAGCGGCAACGCGACGTTCTCGAACGCGGTGAGCGACGGGATGAGGTTGAAGTCCTGGAACACGAAGCCGACCAGGCGTCGACGGAGTGCTGCGAGCTCGCGGGCGGGGCGGTCGGAGACCCACTCGCCGTCGATGCGGACCTCGCCGCTGGTGGGCGGCAGCAGGGTACCGGCGCATGCCAGGAGGGTCGACTTGCCGGACCCCGACGTCCCCATCACGGCGACCATCTCGCCGCGCTCGACCGACAGGTCGACACCGGCAAGAGCGATTACCGCTCGCTCCCCGGAGCCGTACTGGACGCTCACCGCGTCGAGGGACAGCAGAGGAGCGGTCGCTGTCGTGCTCATCGGACGGCCTCACGTGCCGCTGCGGCAATGGCCCTGCCCTGAGCTGGTGCGTCGTGTACCGCGGGCGGCATGTACCGGTCGACGAAGCTCTCCACGTGGTCGAGCCACCGCACCTCGGCTTCGGCTTGGAAGATCATCGACTCGAGGACGAGCGACCACGCCAGGTCCTCGGCCGGGTCGGCGGTCCGCTTGAGCCTGGTCAGGTCCTGCAGCGCGCGCATCGCCGACGCCCGTTGGACCTGCACGAGTCGCGGGACGTCGACCCCGGGGACGGTGACGGCGAGGGCGAACTTGATCGCGAGCTCGTCCCGACCGCGCTTCGCGGGCACCGGCTCGCTGAACCAGCGTGCGACCTCCTCGCGGCCCGCGACGGTCGCCGTGTAGACGACGTGACCGTCATCGTCGGCTTCGCCGCGGGCCACGAGGCCGTCGCGTTCGAGGCGGTCGAGCGTCGTGTAGACCTGGCCGATGTTGAGCGGCCAGCTCCCCCCGGTCCGGTGCTCGAACTCCCCCCTGAGCTGGTACCCGTAGCCGGGTCCTCCCACCAGCAGCGCGAGTACGCCCATCTTGACGCTCATCGTGACTCCCCCGTCTCCGTCCGCTTCGGACATACCGAGTATGCACATACGCGGTAGGCGTCGACAAGCTGAGCCGGGTCACGAAGTGGTCACGAGACGACGGGAGGCCCGTGGCGGCATCGCCACGGGCCTCCCGTCGGATGTCGGCCGGCCCCGGGGCTCACTCCCCCAGCTTCGACAGCTCCGCGAACTCCTCGTCGGTCAGCTCGATCGTCGCGCCCTGCAGGTTGTCCTCGAGGTGGTCGACGCTCGACGTCCCCGGGATCGGCAGCATGACGGGGGAGCGCTTCAGCAGCCAGGCGAGCGCGAGCTGTGCCGGCGTCGCACCCTTGCGTTCGGCGATCTCGGTGAGCGGCGAGTCGTCGCCGGTCAGGCCGCCGGTCGCCAGCGGGAACCACGGGATGAAGCCGATTCCCTGCTCCTCGGACCAGTCGAGGAGTTCCTCGGCGTCGCGCTTCTGCAGGTTGTAGAGGTTCTGCACGGAGACGATGGTGGCGATCTCCTGTGCGGCCTTGACGTCGTCGACGGAGACCTCGGAGAGGCCGATGTGCCGGATCTTGCCCTCGTCCTGCAGCTTCTTCAGCTCGCCGACCTGGTCCTCGAGGGGGACCTTCGGGTCGATGCGGTGCAGCTGGAACAGGTCGATGCGCTCGAGGCCGAGGCGGCGGAGGCTCATCTCGGCCTCCTGGCGGAGGTACTCCGGGCGGCCGACCGGCGGCCACTCGTTCGGACCGGTGCGGGTCAGGCCGGCCTTCGTCGCGATGACGACGTCGTCGCCGTACGGGTGCAGGGCCTCGCGGAGCAGGTCCTCGGCGACGTAGGGGCCGTACGAGTCGGCGGTGTCGAAGAAGTCGACGCCGAGCTCGACCGCGCGCTTGAGCACGCGGACCGCCTCGTCGTGGTCCTTCGGCGGGCCCCAGACGCCCGGGCCGGTGAGCTGCATGGTGCCGTAGCCCAGGCGGTGGACCTCGAGGTCACCACCGATGCGGAAGGTGCCCGAGGCGGCGGCAGGACGGTTCGTGGTGTCGGTACCAGTGGTCATGCGCCCGGTCTACGCCCGTCTCGTGGCCCGTTCCTGGGTCGGTGTCCCCCTGGCGCGTGCACCGGATCGGGGATCGAACCACGTTCCCGACATCGAGCCACGGCGTGCGGCTGGTTCGATGTCGGGATCATGGTTCGACGCGCCCGCGGGAGCACCGGTCAGCGGGCCGGGCGGGGGTACGGCGTCTCGCCCGCCGAGAGCCCGGCGACGAGCTTCGCGATCCGGTTCGCCCGCGCGGTGTCGCTCGGCGCCGTCACGACCCGGTGCAGCACGGCGTACCGGTTCGTCGCGTCGAGCTCGGTGAACAGCGCGGCGGCGGCCGGTGCGGCGTCGAGCGCGGCCCGGAGGTCGTCGGGCACGGTGACCGTCGCGGCACCGGCGTACGCGCGGTCCCAGCGGCCGTCGCCCTTCGCGCGGTCGACCTCGGCGCGACCGCGGGTGCGCATGCGTCCGGCGTCCTCGAGCGCCGCCACGAGACCGATGTTCCGCTGCGACCAGAGGGACGCCCGGCGACGCGGGGTGAAGCGCTGCCGGAAGGTCGCGGTGTCCCGCCCGCGCTTCTGTCCGTCGATCCAGCCGGAGCACAGGGCCTCGTCGAGCGCCTGGTCGTAGGTCAGCGAGGTCGGCTCCGTGGTGCCCTTCTTCGCCAGCACCAGCCAGACGCCGTCGGGATCGTCCTCGTGCTCGTCGAGCCAGGCGCGCCAGGCAGCGGCGTCGGGCAGCACCAGGTCGTCGTCGTCCACGCGGTCATCGTAGGACCGTCCACCCGCGCCGAGTGCCGCGCCGTCAGCGCACCCCGCCACGCCGTCAGTGCACCCCGCCGCTGCTGATGCGCACGGCATCGGCCCACTCGTGCACCCAGCCCGGCAGCGTCAGGTCCCGCGGCGACCCGCCCGCCGCGGCCACCAGCTCGTCCGGCGTCACCTGGCCGCCCTCGCGGCGCAGGAACCGCGCCTGCACGACCGCCCGGGCGACGACGGCACCGTCGCGGACGAACGTCTGCTCCATGTACACGGCCCGCTCGTCGAAGCCGAGCACCTTCGTCAGCAGGGTGAACCGCTGCCCGAGCGTCAGGGAGCGCTTGTACGTGATGGTCTGCGCGGCGACGACGGCGTACCACCCGCGGCGCGAGGCCTCCTGCCAGAACCCGGACCGCACCAGCAGGTCGTACCGCCCGAGGTCGAGCATCGACAGGTACTTGCCGTTGTTCACGTGCCGCAGCGGGTCGAGGTCCGTGGGCAGCACCCGGAACGGTGTGCGGGCCTCGCCCCAGAGCGACGGCCGATGGCCCGGTCGTGCGGCCGCGAGCCGGATGCGCAGGGTGAGCAGGAGCAGCCGCAGGTACAGGTTCACGAGCCGATCACACCAGCGGGAGGACGCCGTGGTCGAACGCGTTGGAGGAACGGCACGATGCCGCTCGGTGCGGAGTGCAACACCGTGCAGCGGAACCTGCAACGGGGTCGATCAGGAGGGCTCAGGCGAGCGGGCCGCCCCCGGCGCCGCTGATGCCCGGGTGCGCCGACTTCGCCTGCCCCTCGATCACCGAGTGCGCTGCCGACGCCTCGCTCATCGCTCGCTCCCCGACGCGCGGGTCGACGGGCTCCAGGTGCGCGAGGGCCCTGCGGCGTCGGACGTTCTGCACCTCGAGCACGACGAGCGCGGCGGCGATGACCACCACGATCCCGATGACGATCCAGACCACGGTCATGACGTTCCCCTCCCGTCGCGGACACTGTCCGTCCCCTCAGCGTAGCCGTGCCGGTACCTCCCTGACGAGGGACTGCCAGGAGTAGACCTGCAGGCATGCAGACACGCACGCTCGCAGACCTCGAGGTCGGCTCCGTCGGCCTCGGCACCATGGGCATGAGCGCCTTCTACACGGGCGCCGGCACCGACGACGACGAGTCGATCCGCACCATCCACCGCGCGATCGACCTCGGCGTCACCCTCTTCGACACCGCGGAGGCCTACGGCCCGTACACGAACGAGGAACTCCTCCGTCGTGCCCTCGGCGACCGCCGCGACCAGGTCGTCATCGCCACCAAGTTCGGTCTGTACCGGCACGAGGCCGGTGAGCAGACCCCCACCCAGCAACGCGGCATCTCCAGCGCACCGGAGTCCGTCCGCGAGGCGCTCGAGGGCTCCCTCCGTCGCCTCGGCACCGACCACATCGACCTCTACTACCAGCACCGCGTCGACCCGGCCGTCCCGATCGAGGACGTGATCGGCCAGCTCGCCGGCTTCGTGCAGGAGGGCAAGATCCGCCACATCGGGCTCTCCGAGGCGAGCGCCGCGACGATCCGGAAGGCCCACGCCGTGCACCCGATCACCGCACTGCAGAGCGAGTACTCGCTCTGGACGCGCGACCCGGAGGGCGACGTGCTCGACACCCTCCGCGAGCTCGGCATCGGCCTGGTGCCGTACTCGCCGCTCGGCCGCGGCTTCCTGACCGGCGCGATCACGAAGCCGTCCGACCTGGACGAGGACGACTTCCGTCGCCAGAACCCACGCTTCGCGGAGCAGGCGTTCGCCGAGAACATGAAGATCGTCGACGCCGTCAAGGAGATCGCCGCCGAGGTCGGCGCGACGCCGGGACAGGTCGCCCTCGCCTGGCTGCTCGCGCAGGGCGACGACGTCGTCCCGATCCCCGGCACGAAGCGGGTCTCGCGGCTGGAGGAGAACGTCGGTGCAGCCGACGTGACGCTGTCCGCCGACCAGCTCGAGCGCCTGTCGGCGCTGCCCGTCCCGACCGGTGACCGGTACCCGGACATGTCGTCCATCGGTCGCTGAGGCGACCAGGAGACGGTCTGGAGGCTCGTGGCGACCCCGCCACGGGCCTCCCGTCCGTCCCGGTGGCGGCCAGCGGCCGGAACGTGCGTTCCGGGGTCGGGTCGCGTGATCCGCGCGACCCGTGCTCGTCACGGCGCGGAAACAGGGGCTCCCTAGCGTCGAGGTGACACGTGACCGGCGACGCGACGGGGGCACCCATGACCAGCACGAGGACACCACGCACGACCACCGGGCAGGACGGGGTCGACACGATCCCGCCGCTCGCCAGGCTGCTGCCGCTCGGGCTGCAGCACGTCCTGGCGATGTACGCGGGGGCGGTCGCCGTCCCACTCATCGTCGGTGGGGCGCTCGGGTTCGACCGGGCCGACCTGGCCTTCCTCATCAGCGCCGACCTGTTCGTCGCCGGCCTCGCGACCATCGTGCAGTCCGTCGGGTTCTGGCGCTTCGGGGTCCGGCTGCCGCTGGTCCAGGGCGTGACGTTCGCCGCCGTCGGCCCGATGATCGCGATCGGCAGCGCGCACGGCATCACCGCCGTCTACGGCGCGACCATCGCCTGCGGGGTGTTCATGGTGCTCGTCGCGCCGTGGTTCTCGCAGCTCGTCCGCCTGTTCCCGCCGATCGTCACCGGCACGGTGATCCTGATCATCGGCGTCTCGCTCACGAGCGTCGCCGCCGGGTGGATCACCGAGGGCGGCAAGGACGGCGCCGCCGATCCGCTCGACGTGGCCTTCGCGGCCGGGGTGCTGCTCGCGATCGTCCTCGTCGAGCGGTTCGCGCCGCGGGGTCTCGCGCGGGTGTCGGTGCTGCTCGGACTCGTCCTCGGCACCGTGGCCGCGCTGTTCGTCCCCGGTATGGTCGACGGGTCCGGCATCGGCGACGCCGCCTGGTTCGCCGTCGTCACGCCGTTCCACTTCGGCCTGCCGACCTTCGACCTCGCCTCGATCGTGTCGATGCTCGTCGTCGGGCTCGTCATCATGACCGAGACCACGGGCGACATGGTGGCCGTCGGCGAGGTCGTCGACCGTCCGGTGTCGCGCCGCACCCTGGCCGACGGGCTGCGGGCGGACGGCCTCGGCACGGTGCTCGGCGGTGTCTTCAACACGTTCCCGTACACGGCGTTCGCGCAGAACGTCGGGCTGGTGGCGCTGACCGGCGTGCGCTCCCGGTACGTCGCGACGGCGGCGGGCGGCATCCTGGTGGTGCTCGGGCTCGTGCCGAAGGTGGCGGCCGTCGTCGAGGCGGTGCCGCACGCGGTGCTCGGCGGAGCCGGGGTCGCCCTGTTCGGCATGGTCGCGGCGAGCGGCATCCGGACGCTCTCGAAGGTGCGGTTCGACAACCGGAACGTGCTCGTGGTGGCGCTCCCGCTCGCGATCGCGATGCTGCCGACCGTGGAGCCGGAGATCTACGGCGCGTTCCCGACGTGGTTCACGCTCGTGTTCGACTCGGGCATCTCGGCCGGGGCGGTCGCGGCGATCCTGCTCAACCTGCTGCTCGGGTCGCACGGGCTGCGGGAGCGGTACGGCGACGACCCCGTGGCGGGGTCCTACGACGCGGTGCGTTCGACGGCGCCGGTCGCCACGGTCGGCGACGGTCGCGCCTGACGCTGGCCAGCCGTGCACGGTGAGGTCAGCTGCCGCGGTAGGTGCTGTACGCGAAGGGGCTGAGCAGCAGCGGGACGTGCAGGTGGTCGGTCCCGGCCACCGAGAACGCCACGACGACGTACGGGTGGAAGGTCGGGACCCCGGCTGCGCGGTGGTGGGCGCCGGTGTCGAACCGGAGCTCGAGGTCGCCGCGTGGCAGCACGTCGGGTCCGAGCCCGGCGCGACCGTCCGCGTCGGTCTCCCCCGTGGCGAGCACCTCGCCCCCGGCGGTGCGCAGCGTCAGGGCGATGCCCGCGGCCGGCATGCCGGTCCGGGCGTCGAGCACGTGCGTGGTCAGGTGCGGGACGCCGAAGGTCGCACGGATCCGGTGCACGGCGATGTCGGCGAGGGCAGCGGTGGCCTCGGTGACCTCGGCGTCCGGGTCGCCGGGGAGCCGCCGTTCGAGCTCGGCGAGGAGTTCCTCGGGCGCCCGACCGGCGGCACGCACGAGGAACACCCGGCCGAACCGGTCCTCGTAGGCGGCGTTCCCGCGGGCGATCGCCGCGGCGACGTCGTCCGCCGCCGTCGCCATCGCGCCCTGCTCGCGGGCCGACGACGCCTCGGTGGTGCGCTCGCCGATGCGGGGGTGCTCGGCGAGGGCGGCGTCGAGGTCCGCCGCGGTCCAGTCCGCCGCGGCCTCGGTCGCCGCTGCGATCAGGGCCGGCACGGTGCGGAACGGTCGTGCGGCCACCAGGGCGTCGGCCCAGGCCGGTACCGCCGCCCAGTGCAGGGCGGTCCGTCGGGCGTCGTCGGCGGGGGCGGAGTCGAAGTCGCGGAGGTCCACCCGCCACACCATAGGGTTGCCGCGTTACGCCGGCGTTTCCCGGCGTCAGAGCTCGGCGGCGAAGGACGCGATCCGGAGCTGCAGGTCCTCGATCCGCCGGGCCCGGGCGGCCTCGACGTCGTAGCCCTCGTACGCCGGAGGGGCCGGGCGCCGGACGTTCCGGGAGCACTGGAAGTCCTGGCAGACGAGCGTCCCGACGGTGTTGCCGTTCCGGCCGGCCTTCCCCGCGCGCTTGGCGGCGTAGAACACGACGTCGTTGGGGAGCTTCACGTCCTGGCACCACGAGCACTGGGCCCGAGCGCGCGGCGACGCCTCGGCCTGCCGGAACAGGATGCCGACGAGGTCGCCCTCGAGCGTGGGGACGACGGCGTACGCACGGCGAGCGGTCTTCGGGTCGCGCCAGCCGAGGAAGTCGAGCGACTCCCAGTCCAGCGTCTCGAGATCGGTGGGCAGCGTCAGATCGGTGACCTCCTTCCGGGAGGCGTTGACGAAGGACGAACGGATGGTCTTCTCGCTGATGGGCAGCACGGTGTGGTCGCTCTCGACGGGCCCGGGCGCGGTGTCGCGCCGCACGGGCAGAGGGGTGGTCAGGGTTCGACGAACGCGGCCGTGCCGGAGCGCACAGCCGGGGGCGTCACGCCCTGATGCCGGCGCTCTGCGCGCCGACCACCTCCTGCTGACTCACGACCCCAGCCTACGACGGCGTGTCAAGCCGGGCGTGTCGTGGCTGCGGAACGGTCAGGGGACGGAGCGCAGCAGGACGACCGACCCGTCCAGCGTCGGCTGCCGGCGGAGCACGCCGTACCGGGCGTCCCACTCGCCCGACGCGAGCGCGTTCCGCAGCGCGGCGACCGAGCGGCGAGCGGTCAGGTCGTCGACCAGGCGCCATGCGGCATCTGCGGCGCGGACGTCGGCGTCGAGCAGCCGTTCCGGTCGCGCGTAGTACCCCTCGCCGAAGCCGTCCACGCAGGTGAACGGCACCGGCAGGTGCAGGACCTCGGCGGACGGGCCCACGAGTGAGGCGAGGGCGTCGACGGTCGGCAGCGTCCCGGCCTCGGCGGCGACCACCTCGGACGCGTACTCGGCGAGCCACCCGGCGCGCAGACGGTCCGGATCGCGCGCGAGCACCACGACGCGGCCACCGGCGGGCAGCGCGAGCGCGGCGAGGGTGTCGACGGTCGGGAAGGTCAGCAGCGTGGCGTCGGCGCCCCCGTCGGCGTCGGTGTCGTTGAGGACCCGGCGGTCCGCGGGCACGTACGAGACCGGACCCGGGCGGACCTCGTGCACGGTGCGGGCGTCGCCGAGGGCCTTCGCCACCGCGCGCACGAACGACGGCTCCGGGCGGCGGTGTCGACGCACGAGCGCCGCGAGGTCCCCGTCCGCCGGCATCGTCGTCACCGTTCCCACCCTACGGAGCGTCCCTGCTAGCGTCGCTGCATGCTCTCCGGGGGATTCGCCGTCGTCAGTCTCGTCTACCTGGCGGTCGTGCTGCTGCTGCTCGTGCTCGTCATCGCGCTCATCGTGCTCGTGTTCGCCGCGGTCCGGGTGCTGCGGCTGACCGCGATCGAGAAGGAACTGCGCATCGACCGGCTCCGCGTGGACGCGCTCGTCGACACGCTCGGCGACGACGACACCGACGACCGCGACCGTGACCGTCCGACGGGACCGACGGCACCCTGACGCCGTCCGACCGCGCTCACCCAGGACGCGCGGCCCGGCAGGTCAGTCGTCCTGCTCCGCATCGCCGGCACGCACCGCGGCGAGCCGCTCGGACCGCTCGGTCGCGGCCCAGGTCCCCAGCAGTGCGAGCGACCGCTCCGACGCACTGCCCGGCTCCGCCGAGTACGTGAACATCGTCAGTCCCGGGTCGGCGACGAGCTCGAGCGCCTCGAAGTCGAGCTGCAGCTCGCCGACGATCGGGTGCGCGATGCGCTTGCCACCCCGTCGGTGCACCCGGACGTCGTGCGCCGCCCACCAGCCGCGGAACTCCTCGCTCCGGGTGGAGAGCTCACCGACGAGCGTCACCAGCCCGGGCTCGCAGGGGTTCGCGACGGCGGCGGCGCGGAGGACTGCCACCGCCTCGCGCGCGGTCGCGGCCCAGTCGGGGAAGAAGTCGCGCGCGGCCGGGTCGAGGAACGTGAACCGCGCGGTGTTCACGGGACGCCCCGGCCCCGCGAACATCGGTGCGTACAGTGCGCGGCCGAGCTCGTTCGTCGCGACGACGTCGCCGCGCTCGTTCCGCACCCACGCGGGCGCCCCGGTGATCGCATCGAGCAGGCGCTGCACCCCCGGTCGGACCCGCGTCGGCACGTTCCGGTGCATGACCTTCACGCCGGCGTTCGCCAGCCGTGCGAGGTCGAACAGGTGCACCCGTTCGTCCTCGTCGAGCTGCAGCGCACCCGCGAGGCCCTCGAGCACGCTGTCCGAGACGCCCTTGAGCGACCCGCGCTCGAGCCGCGTGTAGTAGTCGACGCTCACCCCGGCGAGCATCGCGACCTCGTGGCGGCGCAGCCCGGGGACGCGGCGCACACCGCCGCCGAACGACGGCATCCCGACCTCGTCGGGGGTGAGCCGTGCCCGTCGTGAGGACAGGAAGTCACGGATCTCGTTGCGCACGTCGATACCCATGCGACGAGCGTACGTGGCGGTGCGGTCGCGGCGACAGGCACCGCCGGTACCCGCCACGGCGCCGGGGGAGCCAGATGCCGCCGAACGACCGGGACGCCGCCGGAACCGGCGGCGTCTCGTGGACCACCGGGCGTCTCGCGACGCGGGACCCGCGCGACCGGCGAGCGCTGCGGGACCGGTGACGGACGGGAGGCGCGGTGCGGGCCGGCACCGCGCCTCCCGTCCGGTGGTCGGACCGGTCAGGCGACGGGCGGGGTCGCGCGCACCGGCTCGGTGGCCGACGGCGTCGCCGCGGCGTCCGCCGCCCGCGCCGTGACCCGTACCCGGGCCACGCGGTGCCCGTCCATCTCGGTGACCTCGAGGCGGTGCTCGCCGGCGTAGACGACGTCGCCGACCTGCGGGACCCGGTCGAGGTGCACCTGCACGAGCCCGCCGACGGTCTCGTAGTCGCCGTCCGGCAGCTGGGGGCCGCCGTCGGCCGCGAGGTCCTCGAGCACGGTCGCACCGTCGATGCCGTCGGCCCGGGCCGCCGCCGGGTCGTACTCAGCTGCGTCCCATTCGTCCCTGATGCGGCCGACCAGGTCCTCGAGCAGCGCCTCGAGCGTGACCATGCCGGCGCTGCCGCCGTACTCGTCCACGACGAGTGCGATCTGGTGGCCCTCGGTGCGCATGTCCGCGATCGCGCTCGACAGCGACTTCGTCTCCGGCAGTGCGAGCACCGGGCGGACGAGCGTCGAGACCGGCGCCGTCGGGTCGGTCGGACGGAGCAGGTCGCGCAGGTGCACGAAGCCCGAGACGTCGTCGCGGGAGCCCTCGGTGACCAGGTACCGGGTGTGACCGACCTCGATGGCATGGTCGGTCGCGTCGGCGATGCTCAGCGACGCGTCGATGGTCGAGACGTCGTACCAGGGGCGCATCGACTCGCGGAGGATCCGGTCACCGGCGTCGAGCGCGCTCCGGGCGATGCGTCGGCCCTGCGCGTCGATGGCGTCGTGGTCCTCGACCAGGCCCCGGAGCTCCTCGGTGCTCATCGACTCGCTGCGGGCGTCCGGGTCGCCGCCGAGCAGCCGGACGACGCCGTTCGTGGTCTTCGACAGCACCCAGATCACCGGGCGCATCAGGGTCGCGAAGCGGTCGAGCGTCGGTGCGACGGCCATCGAGAAGCCCTCGGCGCGCTGCAGGGCGAGGCGCTTGGGCACGAGCTCGCCGAACACGAGCGACAGGTACGCGATGACCAGCGTCATCAGGACCAGCGCGACGGCCTCGGCCGCACCCTGGTCGAGTCCGAGGTCGGACAGCAGCGGTGCGACGTCCGGGGCGATCGAGGACGCACCGTAGGCGGCCGAGAAGAACCCGGCGACGGTGACGCCGATCTGCACGGCCGACAGGAACCGGTTGGGGTCACGGCCGAGCGCGGCGACCCGGGCGCCGCGGGAACCCCGGCGCTCGAGCTGCTGCAGCTGGGACTCGCGGAGCGAGACGAGGGCGATCTCCGCAGCGGCGAAGACACCACCGACGAGCACGAAGAGGATGACGAGCCCGAAGGCGATCCAGGTGTCGGCGTCCATCAGCGGGACACCCCCGAGGGTCGACGACGGGCGGGCGGTCTGTGGTGATCGTCCATGCTGTGATCCTGCACAGGTCCGCTGGGACGTCGCCGCACCGCTGCTGCGCGAGTGCTGTGGGTCCGGGGCACGCGGCGCGGGACGGCAGCGGAGCCGCCGGGTCGTCGGCGCGGGTGGGGTCGTCGCTCCGGGTGGGGAGCCCGGGTCAGATGGTGAGCGAGCGGCCGATCCGCGCCTCGAGCCAGGCCTCGGGATCGATCGGCGTGACGCCGTCCATGAGCACCTCGAGGTGCAGGTGCGCACCGGTCGAGACGCCGGAGGAACCGACCTTGCCGATGAACTGCCCGGCGGCGACCGTGTCACCGGCCCGCAGCGGCGAGGAGCCCGGGATCATGTGCCCGTAGAGGGTCGACACGCGACGGCCGTCGATCACGTGGTCGATGATCACCGCGGTGCCGTACGAGAAGTAGGTGCCCGAGACCCGGACCTTGCCGGCTGCGACGGCACCGATCGGAGCGCCCATGCCGGGGTTGAAGTCGAGGCCCTGGTGGAGGGAGGAGCACGCGGCGCACGGGGCCGAGCGGTAGCCGAAGCCCGAGCTCATCCGCACCGGACCCGGGAAGGGCGAGCGGACCTCGCCGCCGTAGGAGACCGCACCCTCGGTGCTGCCGTCGCCCGCGACGACGACCTGCTGCCCGCCACCGACGGTGAAGTCGTCGCGGTCGAGCGTGGCGGCCGTGACCGCCTGGGTCACCGCGTAGTCCTGCGTGCGCACCTGCGGCGCCAGGGTCGAGGTGGCCGTCGACGTCCCGGCGCTGGCGTGGGCGGGCATCGCCGAGGCGGCGAACATCGCGAGGGCGGCAGCGGCGCTCGTGAGCGTGATCCGGCTGGCGCGGTGCGTGCTGCGCGCCCGGGCGGGACGTGCCGTCGGGGGCTTCGGGGTGCTGCGGCGGACGATCCGGGTGATCCGGGCGTCGACGTGCTCGGTGCTGGCGCGCGCCTCGGACGCGCGACGACTCGAGTGTGCTGCGACCGGGACCGCGTGGGGTGCCGGTGCCGGTGTGGCCGCAGTTGTGGTCACGGTCGCGGCGGGCTCGCTCGCGGTCGTCGCTGCGGGGGAGCCGCTCGCGACCGCCGGTGTGGCCTCCGGGCGGGCGGGACGGGGAGGGCGGGAGCGGCGAGCCGGCTTCCCGGCTGCGGCGCGCTCGGCCTCGAGGGCAGCGCGACGGGACAGGTGCACGACCGGGGTGCCCGGCTCCTGCTGCTGGTCTGTGTCGTGTGTCGTCGTCATGGCCGCAGACCATTCTGCACGAGTCTGTCGCTTTGTACAGGCCCTTCCGTGATCTCCCCGTTACCGAACGCCTGGCAGTCCGCTGACGTGTCACCGCCGCTGCGTGCCTGCTGGACGTCTCGTCGGTAGTGTCCGAGTCCAGCGACCGGAAGGACCTGCGCCATGGCCCGAACGCCGCGGGAGCGACACGAACCCATCGACCTCGCGACCGCCGAGGTCGTGCTCGCGGGCACCCAGGAGCTGCTCCCCGTGCTCCGGGCCTCGGCCGTCCGTGCGGGTGTGGACGCCGCGCGCATGCGGGTGGTGGGGGTGGACGACCTGCCCGATCCCGACGACCACGCCGAGGCCGACCTGGCGGTCATCGCGATCCGACGCCCCGGCGACGACCCCGCGTTCCACCGGGCGCAGGAGGCCGCCGAGCTCATCGCGCCGCTGCTCGCACCGAACGCCGTGCGCATCGTGATCACGGTCTCGGGCGTCACCCGGCTGGCACCCAAGGTGGAGCGCACGCTGACCTCCGAGGTCCTCCACCAGATCGGCGTGGCCTCGGCCCGCTCGGGCTTCAAGCGCCCCTTCCGGAGCATGCGGACCCGGCTCGGCACCGCGGGGCTCCGTGCCGCCGGCGTCCGGGTGTTCCGGATCACCGTCTGACGCCCTGCCACGGCGGGGTCCGGACCGGGTATCTTGACGTCGAGAGAATCCGCGCCGCGAGTACCGTGGACGGACCGAGGTCCGGCACGGTCGAACAAGGGAGTACCCGCCAGCATGGCCAAGATCATCTACACGCTCACGGACGAGGCACCGTTCCTCGCCACCCACTCGTTCCTGCCGGTCGTCGAGGCGTTCGCACGCACCGCGGGGGTCGACGTCGAGACCCGCGACATCTCGCTCTCCGGCCGGATCATCGCGCAGTTCCCGGAGCGGCTCACCGACGAGCAGCGCCTGGACGACGCCCTGTCCGAGCTCGGGGACCTGGCGAAGACCCCCGAGGCGAACATCATCAAGCTGCCGAACATCTCGGCGTCCATCCCGCAGCTCAAGGCCGCGATCAAGGAACTCCAGGCGCAGGGCTACGACCTGCCTGCCTACCCGGACGAGCCCACCACGGACGAGGAGCGCGACGTCCGCGCCCGCTACGACCGCGTCAAGGGCAGCGCCGTGAACCCGGTCCTGCGCGAGGGCAACTCCGACCGCCGCGCACCGCTGTCCGTGAAGAACTACGCCCGCAAGCACCCGCACCGCATGGGCGCCTGGTCGTCGGACTCGCAGACGAACGTCGTGACGATGGGCAAGGACGACTTCCGCTCGAACGAGCAGTCGTGGATCGCTCCGGCCGACGACACCCTGACGATCGAGTTCGTGGCCGCCGACGGCACCACGACCGTGCTGAAGCAGTCGATCCCCGTCCTGCAGGGCGAGGTCGTCGACGGCACCGTCCTGCACGTCCGTGCGCTCGAGGCGTTCCTGCGCGACCAGATCGCCGCGGCGCAGGAGCAGGGCGTGCTGTTCTCGGTGCACCTCAAGGCCACGATGATGAAGGTCTCGGACCCGATCATCTTCGGCCACGTCATCCGCGCGTTCTTCCCGTCCGTGTTCGAGCGCTTCGGTGCCGACCTGGCCGCCGCCGGGCTCAACCCGAACGACGGCCTCGGGTCGATCCTCGCGGGGCTGGACGGCGTGCCGAACGGCGCGGAGATCAAGCAGGCGTTCCTGGACGGCATCGACGCCGGCCCCGAGCTCGCGATGGTCGACTCCGACAAGGGCATCACGAACCTGCACGTCCCGAGCGACGTCATCGTGGACGCCTCGATGCCCGCGATGATCCGCACCTCCGGCCACATGTGGGGCCCGGACGGCGAGGAGCACGACACCCTCGCGGTCATCCCGGACTCGAGCTACGCCGGCATCTACCAGGCCGTGATCGAGGACTGCCGCGCGAACGGCGCGTTCGACCCGTCGACCATGGGCTCCGTGCCGAACGTCGGGCTCATGGCGCAGAAGGCCGAGGAGTACGGCTCGCACGACAAGACCTTCGAGCTGCCGGGCGACGGCACGGTCCGCGTCGTCACGAGCTCCGGCGAGACGGTCATCGAGCACGACGTCGAGCAGGGCGACATCTGGCGCGCCTGCCAGACCAAGGACGTCGCGATCCGTGACTGGGTGAAGCTCGCGGTCACGCGCGCCCGCGCCACCGGGTCGCCCGCCGTGTTCTGGCTCGACGAGACGCGCGCGCACGACGCGAACCTGATCGGTCTCGTCCGCACGTCCCTCGGCGACCACGACACCGACGGCCTGCAGATCGAGATCATGGCACCCGTCGAC
This sequence comes from Curtobacterium sp. SGAir0471, assembly GCF_005490985.1. Taxonomy (NCBI): domain Bacteria; kingdom Bacillati; phylum Actinomycetota; class Actinomycetes; order Micrococcales; family Microbacteriaceae; genus Curtobacterium; species Curtobacterium sp. SGAir0471. The sequence goes on along the minus strand of NZ_CP027869.1, from coordinate 3,445,830 downwards.
GCCATGCGCTTCTCGCTCGAGCGCATCCGCCGCGGCGAGGACACCATCTCGGTCACGGGCAACGTCCTCCGCGACTACCTGACCGACCTGTTCCCGATCATGGAGCTCGGCACCTCGGCGAAGATGCTCTCCGTCGTCCCGCTCCTGGGCGGCGGCGGCCTGTTCGAGACCGGTGCCGGCGGTTCGGCCCCGAAGCACGTGCAGCAGCTCGTCGAGCAGGACTACCTGCGCTGGGACTCCCTCGGTGAGTTCCTCGCGCTCGCGGTGTCGTTCGAGCACCTCGCCGGTGTGACCGGCAACACGCGGGCGAAGGTGCTGGCGGACACGCTCGACCGTGCCACGGGGACGTTCCTCGACGAGAACAAGTCCCCCGGTCGCAAGATCGGCACGATCGACAACCGTGGCAGCCACTTCTACCTGGCGAAGTACTGGGCCGACGAGCTCGCCCGCCAGACCGAGGACGCCGAGCTCGCGGCGGCGTTCCAGGGCCTCGCGGCGCAGCTCGACGAGCACGAGTCGCAGATCGTCGACGAGCTGAACGCGGTGCAGGGGAAGCCGGCCGACATCGGCGGGTACTACCGCCCCGACACGGCGAAGACGAACGCCGTGATGCGCCCGTCCGCCACCCTCAACGAGGCGCTGGCCGCCCTGTAGGGACGCACCCACCCACGGACGGGAGGCGCGGTGCCAGCCGGCACCGCGCCTCCCGTCCGTCGTCGGCCCGCCCTGTCCCGCCCCGCCCCGCCACGCCCGGCCCCGCCCCGGCTCGCCCCGCCCGGTCCGTTCTGGTCGCACGACATGCCGTCGCGGCCGAAGGTGAGCGGCACGTCGTGCGACCGGAGCGACCGTGGGCGGCACGTCGTGCGACCTGGCGACCGGGCGACCTGGCGATTTGGCGACCTGGCGACCTGGCGACCTTGCGCCGGCGCGGCAGCAGCGCGCCGCATCAGCCCTTCGGCACCGGGGGGCCGACGACGAGGAGCGCCGAGAAGACCAGCGCGACGGCGACGACACCGATGCCGGCCGACACCGCGGGGCGACGCACCACGAAGAACAGCAGGCGGTCCCAGAGCCCCGAGCGGTCGTCGGGCGACCGGCGCCACGGACCCTCGAGCATGCCGCGCCGGGCGACCGCGACCTCGAACGGCACGGTGGCGTACGGCACGACGGCACTGACCCAGCCGAGCACGAGCGTTCCGACGGACCAGCGCTGGTTCACCGCGACGACGGTCGTCACCACGAGGTACGCCAGGAACACGAACCCGTGGATGCTCCCGCCGATCCGCACGCCCCAGTCGCCTGCGTCCAGTCCGTACTTCAGCACCATCCCGGCGATCAGGAGCGTCCAGGTCACGAGTTCGGCCACGGCAGCGGCGCGGAACAGGGAGCGAGGGGTCATGCCCACATGGTCGCGCACCCGTCCGGGAGAACCCCCGACACGCCCCCGGTGGTACCGACACAACCCCGACACACCACCGGTCGTATCGATTCGACCCGGGGAGCGGGTAGCGTCGGGGACATGTCAGCGCCGACCGAGAGCCGCCCCCTGAACATCGTCGTCTGGAACGAGAACGTGCACGAGAGCCGCGGTGACGCGACCGTGCTCGGGCACTACCCCGACGGCATGCACACCGTGATCGCCGCCGCGCTCCGGGAGCACCACCCCGAGGCGTCGGTCAGCACCACCACGCTGCAGGAGCCCGAGCACGGCCTGACCGCCGAGCGGCTCGCGCAGACCGACGTGCTGTTCTGGTGGGGACACGTCGCCCACCAGGACGTCGCCGACGAGGTCGTCACCCGGGTCGTCGAGGCCGTGCACGCCGGCATGGGCCTGGTCGTGCTGCACTCCGGGCACTACTCGAAGCCGTTCACGCGGCTGATGGGCACCACGTGCTCCCTGAAGTGGCGGAACGACGGGGAGCGCGAGCTCGTCTGGACGATCGCACCCGAGCACCCCATCGCAGCCGGCGTCCCGCACCCGATCGTCATCGACCGCCAGGAGATGTACGGCGAGTACTTCGACATCCCCCGCCCCGACGAGGAGGTCTTCCTGTCGACGTTCGCCGGCGGCGAGGTCTTCCGCTCCGGGGTCGCCTACCGCCGCGGCCTCGGCCGGGTCTTCTACTTCTCGCCGGGCGACCAGGAGTACCCCGTCTACCACCACCAGGACGTCCAGCGGGTGCTCGCGAACGCGGCGTCCTGGGCGGCGCCGACGTCCGAGCGGCGCGAGCTGACCGCCGACCCCCACCCGCGGGACTGGTTCCTCGGTGCCGGTGCGGGTACACAGGAGGGATGACCGACCAGCTCGACGGTGCGGACCGGCGCACCGCGGTGATCGAGGCGCTCGCCGTCCTGGGTTCCGGCCCGGAGGAACGCTTCGACCGCATCACCCGCATGACGCACGAGGCCTTCGGCGTGCCGCTGACCTTCCTCAACCTCGTGCACGCCGACCTCGTCACCACGCAGTCCACGTACGGGTTCCAGCAGGGCACCAGCGTGCCCGCCACCGGGCAGTTCTGTGCGACGACCGTGCTGACGCCCGGGCCCATGGTGGTCGCGGACACGCTCCTCGACGTCCGGTTCGCCGACACGCCGGCCGTGACCGAGTACGGGGTCCGGTTCTACGCGGGAGCGCCGCTGACGATGCCGGACGGCACCCGCGTGGGCACGCTGTGCGTGATGGACGCCGAACCGCGGGTGTTCTCCGACGAGGACCTCGCGCTCCTCGGGGACCTCGCGCGCTGGGCGGAACGCGAGCTCGGGCACTCGATCGAGCAGGGCCGGGTGCGCCGGGTGCTCACCGGGCTGGTGCCAGAGCCCGTCACGGTGCCCGGTGCCGCGGTGGACGGGTTCCTCGAGCCGGACGAGCACGGCGGCGACCTGGTCGACTGGCGCGTCGCCGCCGACGGGACGGTCCAGGTCACCGTCGGGACGGTCGCCGCGGCGGGTCGGGCCTCGGCGCTCCTCGCCGCCTCGGTGCGGGCCGCGGTCGTCGCACGCAGCGACCTGCCGCTCCGTGACGCGCTCGCCGGCCTGGAGGCGCAACTCGCCCCCGACCTGTCGGCCGGCGGTGCCGTCGGGTCGGTCCTGCACGTGCGCCTCGACCCGACGACGGGTCACGCGGAGTGGGTCGACGCCGGACACGGCCCGGCGCTGCTCGTCCGTGCCGACGGGACCACGACCGCCCTGGGGTCGTCGGACCTGCCGATCGGCCTCCAGCCCGTGACGGTGCCGCGGGCCGTCGGGGCACTCGACCTCGCGCCGGGGGACCGGCTGGTGCTCGTCACCGACGGCACGCTGGCGCTCGACGGGATCGGTGACGTGCAGGCCCTCGCGGCGTCGGCAGCGGCCCACCCCGAAGACCTCGTCGCGCAGGTCCGGTCGCTCGTACCGGTCGTCGGCAGTGCTGCGGACGTCGCCGTCGTGGTGCTCACGCGCACCTGACCGCGCGGAGTCCCGACCGCTCGGAGACGGGGGGCGGGTGGTCAGCGGTTCCGCGGTGCCGGGCGTCCGGTCGCGGTGGCGACGAGCAGCGTGGCCAGGAGCGCCACGCCGGCGAGCTCGATGCCGAGGCCCGCGGTCTTCCAGTAGGCGCTGCCGACGACCTGGGGCTGCGTGATCGCGTCCGGCCACCACGGGTCGAGGAACGGCACGGTGCCCGGGAACGGGTCGAGCCCGAGCACGACGAGCCCGCCGAGGAGCAGCACCACCCCGAGCCCGGCCATCGCGCCGCGGGACCGGCCCAGCATCCGGACGACGAGCGCGCCGGCCATGCCGACCATGCCGAGCACGGCGACCAGGAAGGCGATGACGACGACGGGCTGCGGTGCGAGGGCGACCCAGTCGAGCACGGCGATCGGCAGCAGCAGCCACCGTCCCACCCGTGCCCAGCGCCCGGGCTCCAGCCTTCCGTCCATGCCGGTCACCGTACGGCAGCGCTCGGGGGGTCCCCTGAGGGCCCCCTTCGAGCAGTGTCTCCTGGCTAGCATCGACGGCATGGCGCAGGACGGCCGGGTCAGGCAGGAGCGGGCGGTCGCGACCCGCGCGGCCCTCATCGAGGCGGCGGCGGCGGAGTTCGACGAGCGCGGCTACGTCGGGGCGTCCATGGACGGCGTCGCTGAGCGTGCCGGCATGACGAAGGGCGCGCTGTACTTCCACTTCCGGTCGAAGGCCGACATCGCCGGCGCGGTGATCGCACGGCAGGACGAGATCTCGCGCCACTATGCCGAGGTCGCGGCCGCACGGTCGTCGTCGCCGCTCGAGTCGCTCATGTGGATGTCCCAGGGGGTGGCGACGCAGATGACGCGGGAGGTCGTGGTCCGCGCGGGGATCCGGCTCGCCGCGGACCCGAACGCCCGGGAGATACCGCGCGAGCACCCCTACGAGCACTGGGTCGAGCACACCGCCGACATCATCCGGCGGGCGATCTCGGCGGGCGAGGTCGACCCGTCGTGGGACCCGGAGCTCGTCGGGCACGTCGTGAGCCCGGCGGTGGCGGGCGTGCAGATGGTGTCGGACATGCTGCACGACAGGGCGGACCTGTACGACCGTCTGCAGGAACTCTGGACGATGCTGCTGTCGGCGATGGCCACCGACCGGACCCGGGCCGACGTCCCGCGGCTCGTGGCGATCATCCACCCCGGAGACGCCGGCACCCCCGGCGAAGCCGACACCCCAGGATGAGACTGAGCGACGCGGGTCCCCCCAGGGACACCCACGTCGCTTCTCTTGGAGGATACCAAGGAGTACGTTTCCGCAGCAGCCCCACGTTCGCGGGGATCGCTGCGACGGCTTACCCTGACCCGATGGGCACCCCGGCCGCCGAGTTCCACGTCGACGTCGACCTCGTCGCCGCGCTGCTCCGCGACCAGCACCCGGACCTCGCCGACCTGCCGCTGCGCGTCGTCGCGAGCGGGTGGGACAACGTCGTGGTGCGCGCCGGGGACTCCCTGGCCGTGCGGCTGCCCCGCCGTGCCGCCGCCGCCACCCTCGTCGAGCACGAGCAGCGCTGGCTCCCGACGATCGCCGCGCTGGTGGGCGACGTCGTGCCGGTCCCCGAGCCCGTCCGCACCGGCCGTCCGGCGCTCGGGTACCCGTGGGCGTGGAGCGTCGTGCCCTGGTTCCCCGGTCACCCGGCGGGGGAGCAGGCGCAGGGCGTCCGGGTGGCACGCGACCTGGCCGCCGTGGTGACCCGCCTGCACGTGCCCGCCCCGCCGGACGCCCCGGTGAACCCGGTCCGCGCCGTCCCGCTCGCGACGCGGAGCGACGCCGTCCTCACGCGACTGGCGACGGACGACGTGCCCCGGGCCGTGGAGCTGGCCGTACTCTGGCGGACCGCGGCCGGTGCGCCGACGTACACCGGGCCTCCCGTCTGGGTGCACGGCGACCTGCACCCCTTCAACCTGCTCGTCGAGTCGATGCCGCTCGGTGCCCGACGGCTCTCGGCGGTGGTCGACTTCGGCGACCTGACCGCGGGGGACCCGGCGGTCGACCTCGCCACCCGCTGGCTCACGTTCGACGACGCGGGCGGACGGGCCTTCGGCGCGCGCGTCGACGCGGACGAGGCGACCTGGACCCGTGCCCGCGGGTGGGCGGTCTCGATCGCGTCGGCGCTCGCCGTGACGGACGACGACGCCTTCCGGACGGTCGCGGCCCGTGCGATCGACGCGGTGCTGGACGGCTGAGCCCGCAGGGGTTACCGTTCCCTCACCTGTCCGTGCACTGGAGATCGGAGGGGCCTGATGACCCTCGAGTTCCGCGTCCCGCACGACGTCGACACCGACGCCTCTCCCGCCCCGTCCACCCGACCGGGCACCGTCCCGTCCGACACTCCCCGACGCACCGGGCTGCGCGGTCTGCTCGACCGCCTGGCCGTCCGCCGTGCGGTCGCCCGCGACCGACGTCTGGTCGCCCACCTGCACGAACTCGACGACCTGCAGCGGCTGCTCACGGGTGCGCGCGGGGTGGTGGAACGCGGGTGGATCCAGCACTCCTGGTTCGCTTACCTCGACGAGCACGGGCGCCTGCGCAAGGCGTCGAGTGCCGCGGCGCTCGCCGCGCAGGGCCGACCGCTCGTCGCCGCCTGCCTGGTCGGCGCCGTCGTCTCGGCGGCGGGTGGCCCGCAGGTCGTGCACTCGCAGCAGGTCCAGCGATCGCTCGACCTCGTCTGGCACGCCCTGGCCGCGGACGAGGGCCGCCCGGTGCTGTGGTGCCCGGCGCCGGACGTGCGGATGGCCCGGGTCCGCGACCTGACGACCTGGAACGACCGTCCCGGGCGTACCGTGGCCGAGGTCGCATCGCTGCTCCTCACCGCGGAACGGGTCGCCGTGCACGAGGCGGAGCGGGTCGCCGCGCGCCGCGTACCCCTGGCGGAGTGACCGACGGGTGCAGTGCCCCGTGAGTCCCTGATGACCCGTCGTACCCCGTGCGACGGGTCATCGGCGTCCGGGCGGAGGATGCCCGGGTAGCCGACGTCTGCTCGACATCGTTACCGTTCTCCCAGGTGGAGGGTCGGCACACCCTGCTGACCTGGGGTTTCCCCCTGCGCGAAGATGCAGGATCTGCACGGATCCGACGTTTGCTGTTGGTCAAACACCCCGACCCCTGCGTACGGTCGGTCGAGTTCGTGCCCCGTCCGGTGGGGCGTTCGGCCGACCAGGGAGGGGCACTCAACCGTGTTCCAGTACGTCGTGGAGCGATGGGACCAGATCTGGTTCTCGTCGTGGCAGCACTTCTCACTGGTCGTCCAGTGCACCGTGCTCGCCACGCTCATCGCCGTGGTGCTCGCAGCACTCGTCTACCGCAGTCCGCAGCTGACCTCGATCGCGAACGGGGTGTCCGCCGTCGGGCTGACACTGCCGTCCTTCGCCGTGATCGGCCTGCTCATCGTGCCCCTCGGGTTCGGCGTCGTGCCGTCCGTCGTCACGGTCGCCTTCTTCGCAACGCTGCCGATCCTGCGGAACGCGGTCGTCGGCCTCGCCGAGATCCCGCCGACCGTCGTCGAGTCGGCGCGGGGGATCGGCATGAGCCGGATGCGCACCCTGCTGCAGGTCGAGCTGCCGATGGCGTGGCCGATCATCCTCAGCGGCGTCCGCGTGTCCGCGCAGATGGTCATGGGCATCGCCGCGATCGCCGCCTACGCGCTCGGCCCCGGTCTCGGCGGCTTCATCTTCTCCGGGCTCTCCCGGCTCGGTGGCGCCAACGCCCTGAACTCCGTCGTCGTCGGGGTGGTCGGGGTCGTCCTGCTCGCCTTCGTCCTCGACCTGCTCCTCATCGGCCTCGGCCGCCTGACCACCCCGAGAGGTATCCGTGTCCAGCACTGACCACGCCACCACCGACCACGCACCCGGCGCCGCGCCCGAGGGTGACGTCACCGGGCGCAGCATCCTGCTCGACGAGGTCACCAAGCGGTACCCGGGGCAGCAGAAGCCTGCCGTCGACGGCATCACGCTCGAGATCCCGGCCGGCAAGGTCGTCATGCTCGTCGGCCCGTCCGGCTGCGGCAAGACCACCACGCTCAAGATGATCAACCGGCTCATCGAGCCCACCGAGGGCCGCATCGTCGTCGGTGACGAGGACGTCACCAGCATCGACGGCGACGAGCTCCGTCGCCGCATGGGCTACGTCATCCAGGCCGGCGGGCTCTTCCCGCACATGACCGTCGCGGCGAACATCGCGATCGTCCCGAAGATGCTCGGCTGGTCGAAGGAGAGGATCGCCGCGCGCGTCGACGAGCTCCTCGACCTGGTCTCGCTCGACCCCGACACCTACCGCGACCGCTTCCCGCGCGAGCTCTCCGGTGGGCAGCAGCAGCGCGTCGGCGTGGCCCGTGCACTCGCCGCCGACCCGCCCGTCCTGCTCATGGACGAGCCGTTCGGTGCCGTCGACCCGATCACGCGGCAGCGCCTGCAGGACGAGCTCCTGCGCATCCAGGAGGAACTGCACAAGACGATCGTCATCGTCACGCACGACTTCGACGAGGCCGTGAAGCTCGGCGACTGGATCGTCATCTTCACCGAGGGTGCGCACATCGTGCAGTACGACACCCCGGAGCGGATCCTCGCCGAGCCCGCGAACGAGTTCGTGGAGAACTTCATCGGCTCCGGTGCCGGACTCAAGCAGCTGACGCTGAACCGCGTGCGCGACGTCGACGTGGTGTCCGCCGTGACGTGCTCGCCGGGCGAGGACGCGAAGGCCGTCCTGCAGCGCATGGACGAGGCCGGGCGACACGGGCACGCCGTCGTCGTCGACCGCCGTCAGCGGCCCATCGGGTGGCCGTCGCGCCGGCAGCTCGAGCGCCTCGACCGCATCCCCGAGGGCATCGACCCCGCCCTGCCCGTCGTCGGCGAGGCCGCGACGCTCAACGACGCGCTCGACACCATGCTCGTCTCGAGCGCCGGTGCCGCGCTCGTCACCGGGCGCCGCGACGCCTTCCGGGGCGTGATCACCGTCGAGACCGTCATGGAGGCGATCACCCGCTCCCGCGCGGCCGCCGCCGACGAGCAGGCCTACACGCCGGTCGGCACGAACACGAACCCGATCGAGACCCTGCCGCCCGCACCCACCTCGCCGACCCTCGCCACCTCCGGGGAGGACCTGTGACCGCCGTCGCGACGGACGCCCCCGCCGCGGCCGGCCCGGGTACCGCGCAGCGCACCCCGTGGAAGGGGCTGCTCGTCCAGCCGATCGCGATCCTGGTGGTCCTCGCCGCCTGGGTCCTCTGGCTGAACACCGCGGACCTCAGCGCGACCGAGCGCTCGACCCTGAACCCGTCGGGGATCCTCGAGCTCACCGGGCAGCACCTCGTCCTGACGCTCCAGGCCACCGTGCTCGTGCTCGTGATCGGCATCCCGCTCGGGGTCCTGCTCACCCGCGGGCCCTTCCGTCGGGCGAGCACCACCGTCATCGCCGTGGCGAACTTCGGACAGGCGGCCCCCGCGGTCGGGCTCATCGTGCTGCTCGCGGCGTGGCTCGGCCTGAACAGCTGGTCGGCCGTCATCGCCCTCGTGCTCTACGCGATCCTGCCGGTGCTCCGGAACACCATGCTCGGGGTGCAGAGCGTCGACGACCGGCTCGTCGAGGCCGGTCGGGGCATGGGGATGAGCGCCCTCAGCGTGCTGCTCAAGGTCGAACTGCCGCTGGCGGTCCCGGTGATGCTCTCCGGCATCCGGACGGCCCTGGTGCTGCTCGTCGGCACCGCGAGCCTGGCGACCTTCGTCGGCGCGGGTGGCCTCGGGCTCCTCATCACCACGGGCGTGAACCTGTTCCTGCCGAAGGTGCTCGTCTCCGGGGCGCTCCTGGTGGCGCTCCTCGCCCTGACCATCGACTGGATCGGCCGCGTGGTCGAGACGGTCGCACGACCGAAGGGACTCCGATGACCACCGCCGAAGCGCCGGACGCGCGCCGTGCCTCCCGTCCGTCCGCCGGTCGCCGCTGGGTGACCGCAGCAGCCGTGGCGGGGGCGAGTGCCCTCGTGCTGACCGGCTGCGGCCTGCAGCCGGCCGCGTCCTTCGTTCCGGGGGCCGCGCCGGGGTCGATCCAGCGCATCGACGACCTGCCGGACGGTGCGGCGCTGACCGTGACGTCGAAGAACTTCACCGAGCAGCTCGTCCTCGGCAAGATCGCCGTCCTCGCCGCGAAGGCGGCCGGGTTCGACGTCACCGACGAGACGAACGTGCCGGGCTCGGTCGCGGTGCGCGAGCTGATGACCTCGCACAGCGCGGACCTCACCTACGAGTACACGGGCACCGCCTGGCTGACGTTCATGGCGCACGAGCAGGGGATCCCGGACAAGACCGAGCAGTGGCAGGCGGTGAAGGACGAGGACGCCGGCAACGGGCTGACCTGGCTCGAACCCGCGCCGATGAACAACACGTACGCCTTCGCCGTGCGCGACGAGGCGGTCTCCGAGCTCGGGGACGTCGCGACGCTCTCGGACATCACGAAGCTGCCGGTCGACCAGCGCACGTTCTGCGTCGAGTCGGAGTTCAACTCGCGAGCGGACGGCTTCAAGCCGATGCTCGAGAAGTACGGCCTGGAGCTCGGCGGGTCGGGCGAGAACGGCGTGCCGACCTCGAACGTCAGCATCCTCGACACGGGCACCGTCTACACGGCCACCGACCGGGGCAGGTGCAACTTCGGCGAGGTCTTCACGACCGACGGCCGCATCAAGTCGCTCGGGCTGACGGTGCTCGAGGACGACCGCGGCTTCTTCCCGGCGTACAACGTCGCGCCCGTCATCGACTCCGAGACGCTCGAGGAGTACCCGCAGCTCCGTGACGTGTACGACCAGATCTCGCCGGAGCTCACCGACGAGGCGCTGCAGGAGCTGAACCGGCAGGTCGACGTCGAGGGGCGCGAGCCGGCGGACGTCGCGTTCGAATGGATGGTGGACAAGGGCTTCATCACGGCGCCCTGACGGATGCACGGCGCTCGGACGCGCGTGCGCTCGGACGGGAGGCGCGGTGCCGGTGGGTGCCGCGCCTCCCGTCGTCCGTCGGGTCGGGTCGCGCCGGGTCGGGTGACGTCGGGTCCACGGTTGCTTGCGTGCTTGCGTGCTTGCGTGCTCGCTGCAGGCCGCGTCGTGCCGACCCCGGACGTCGGGGGCCGATGTGCATAGTGTCGGGGGCGTGGCGGCTTCGGGACGGGACCTCGGCGACGGGTGCACGCTGACGCTGCGCGACCTCAGCACGGTCGACGCCGTCCACGAGCTGGTGCAGGCCAACCTCGGACGGCTCCGTGCGGCGGAGCCGTGGGCGTGGGCGTCGGTCTCGCGGGACTCGCTCGTGCTGCACACCGAGCAGTTGCTCGGGCAGTACGCGATGGACCGGGCCGTGCCGTGCGTCATCCGTGTGGACGGACGCATCGTCGGGGCGGCGTCGCTCGCGCTGGATCACTACCTGGGCCAGGCATCGCTCGGCTACTGGATCGACGAGCGGTACGAGGGGCGCGGGATCGTCCGACGCGCCGCCGCCGCGCTGGTCGACGTCGCCCGCGAGCGGGGGAGCGCCCGGGTCGAGATCCGGACCGGCGCCGACAACGTCCGGAGTCGGGCGCTGGCCGAACGGCTCGGGTTCGCGCACGAGGGGACGCTCCGCCGCGCCCTGCCGCTCGGACCCCGACGGGTCGACGTGGCGGTCTACGGGCTCGTGACCTGAGGGTCGTCGGCCGCTGTCGGTCAGCGGCCCTGCTGGACGCCCGCCCACACCGCGAACGCGCCGCCGAGCACGAGCAGGAGGCCGACCAGGATCCACACCGCCAGTGCGACGAGGTTGAGCAGGATGCCCCACCCTGCCCGGCCGCGCGCCATCGGCTCACGACCGCGGGAGGCGATGCCGAGGCAGAGGCCGACGACGGGGGCGAAGAAGGTCCACCCGGCGAGCAGCGAGCAGATCCCGAGCACGAGGCTCGCGGTGCCGAGGCCGGTCCGAGGGGAGTGCTGCATCGTGGTCATGCAGACGACGCTACGGGTCGGGTCGCTCCGGCACGTCCCTCGGCGGTGTGATCGTGGGTCCTCCTGCGGACGGACCCGCGGACGGACGCTGCGGACGGACGCTGCGGACGGACGGCTGCACGCCGGTATCGTCGGAGCATGGCCCTGTTCGGACGACGCACCAGGAACGACGTTCGCGACCGACCCGTCAGCCAGGTCGAGCTGAAGCGAGCGGTGGACGAGGGCTTCCTCATCGCCAAGGCCGCGGTCACCGTCGCTGTGGCGAACCGGATCATCACGAACGCCCTCCGCGACCAGGGGTACTTCGACCACGCCGTCATCGCCGAGGCCGCCCGCGACGAGCTGCACCGCATGGCCGAGGAGCAGCGCGGTGACGCCGCCCGCATGCGGGAGATCCGGTCCACGTCGAGCAACAAGCGGGGCCGCTCCCAGCACCAGCACGACTACAAGCGGGGCGACGACCTGAAGCTCCGCACGCGCGAGGCCACGTACGAGCAGCTCGCCACGATGCTCGACCGGCGGCGCGACGACCAGGGCTTCGTCGACGGCATCGTGCTGCAGGCCCGGGCGCGCGCGTGGGACGACATCGGCACGACGGTCGTCGGGCGACTCGGGTGGGCGCAGCGTCCGACCGAGGACTACGTGATCGGGCGCGACGAACGCCTGCAGCAGATGCTCGACGAGGACTTCGCCGCGCTGCTCGCCGAGCACCCCGCGGGCGCCGAGGCGCCGATCGCGACACCGGCCGACGCGGACGAGCCCGACGAGGGCGACGGCCCCGAGGACGGGACCGACCCCGCCGACGCGGACATCGCCCGCCCCTGACCTCCACGCACGTGGACTGGTACTTGATGTACCACCGAAACGCGTCTATACTGGAGCCGTAACGCCCCAGGACCATTCGGCATCGCCGGACTCCTGGGGCGATCGTCGTCTTCGGGGGAGTTCGTGTGACCGGTCGATCAGCCGTCGTTGGGCTCGACATCGCCACGCTCACGGACTTACCGCGCCTCTGCAGCGCTGCTCGCCTGGGCCCCTACCTCGCCGCTTGCAACGGCGATCGTGCCGGCGCGCTCCGCCTCTACGCCTGGAACATCGAGATGACCGCTGCGTTCTGGGGCCCGATCGCCGTGCTCGAGATCGCCGTCCGCAACACGATGCACGACGCCCTGCGCGCTGGACGGAACGACGATTGGTGGAACGACGAGGCGGTGCACCTCATGCCGCGAGAGCGTCGCGCCGTCGACGGTGCCACCGACACCTTGGCGCGGCGAGGCGTCGCGCGACCGACCGCCGACCAGGTCGTCGCCGCGACGAGCTTCGGGTTCTGGGTCGGGCTGACCGACGCCGGGGTGCCGCGGCACCCGACCCTCAGCTACGAGACCGTGCTCTGGCAGCCGCGATTGAGGACGGCGTTCCCGCACCTCGGCACGCTCCGTCGCAAAAGACTGCACCGCCTGCTCGACGACGTGCGCCGGTTCCGAAACCGTCTCGCGCACCACGAGCCGACCCACGCTGCCCCGCTGGGACGCATCCGTGACGACATCACCCGGATCGCGGGAATCGTGAGTCCAGACGCGGAGCGACTCATCGTCGATTCGAGTCGCATCGATCCCGTGCTCGCTCGTCGCGATGAGGCGCTGAACGCAGGTCGGACGGTCATCTGAGCGAACGCGCTGTGGGCAACTCCTAGGCTCGGGCACATGGTTGATGCGGTGGTCGTCGGTGCCGGACCGAACGGACTCGCGGCGGCGGTGACGCTCGCGCGTGCCGGGCTGTCGGTCGAGGTCGTCGAGCGGAACGACACGATCGGCGGCGGCGCCCGCACGGCCCAGCTCACGCTGCCCGGGTTTCACCACGACGTCTGCTCCGCGGTGCACCCCATGGCGCTGCAGTCCGAGTTCTTCCGGCGATTCCGGATGGAGGACCGCATCGAGCTCCGGCTGCCCGAGGTGCAGTACGGCCACCCCCTCGACCGGGGCCGCGCCGGCATCGCGTACCGCGACCTCGAGCGCACCGCCGACGGCCTCGGGATCGACGGTCGGGCGTTCCGGAACCTGATGGCGCCCCTGTCCGGCAACGCGGACCAGGTCGCCGACTTCGCCACCGACGCGCTGCTGCACGTCCCGCGCCACCCGCTGACGGTCCTGCGGTTCGGTCTCCGCGCCCTCGAGCAGGGCAGTGCCGCGTGGAACGCCCGGTTCCGCGACGAGGTCGCACCGGCGATGGTGTCCGGCGTCGCCGCACACTCGATCCAGCACATGCCGTCCCTGTCGACCGCAGCCGCCGCGCTGTCGCTCGGGTCCTATGCGCACGCCCGTGGCTGGCCGGTGCCGATCGGGGGCAGCCAGGCGATCGTCGACGCGCTCGCCGCCGACCTCGTCGCCCACGGCGGGACGATCGAGACCGGCCGTGAGGTTCGATCCCTCGGCGACCTCACCCCGGCGAAGGCGGTCCTGTTCGACACGAGCGTCCCGGGCATGCTCCACATCGCCGGGAAGCAGATCCCCACCCCGAAGCGTGGGGCGCTCCGCCGCTTCCGGTTCGGCAACGCGGCCGCGAAGGTCGACTTCGCGCTGTCCGACCCGGTGCCGTGGACGAACTCCGAGCTCCGGAGGGCCGGCACGGTGCACATCGGCGGCACCCGCGCGGAGATCGCCGAGGCCGAGCGGGCCGTCGCAGAGGGGCGGCACGCGGAACGGCCGTACGTGCTCGGCTCGGAGCCGACCGTGGTCGACCCGGGTCGCGCACCCCGCGGCAAGCACGTCTTCTGGGCGTACGCGCACGTGCCGGCCGGATCGGACGTCGACCCGACCGACGCGGTCGTCCGCCAGGTCGAGCGCTTCGCCCCCGGGTTCCGCGACACGATCCTGCAGTCGAGCAGCCGCACGGCCGTGCAGATGGGGGAGTACAACCCGAACTACGTCGGCGGCGACATCGCCGCCGGGGCAGCGAGCTTCTGGCAGCTCGTGAAGCGGCCCGTCCTGTCGTCGGACCCGTGGCGGATGGGCGGCGGCATGTACCTGTGCTCGGAGGCGTCCGCGCCCGGCCCGGGTGTGCACGGCATGGCGGGCTGGCACGCGGCCCGCAGTGCGCTGCGCCACACCTTCGGGCTGTCCGAGCACGTCGATCTCGCACCGGAGGACTGAACCATGGCGAAGAACGTCCGCATCGTGCACTGCAGCCCGGAGGCCGTCTTCGACGTGCTCCGTGACGGCTGGCTCTACCCGACCTGGGTCGTCGGCGCCTCGCGCATGCGCCGCCAGGACCCGACGTGGCCGGCGGTCGGCTCGGAGCTGCACCACTCGTTCGGCATCTGGCCGTTCCTGATCAACGACGTGACGACCGTGCTCGAGGTCGACGAGCCCCGCCGCCTGGTGATCCAGGCGAAGGGCTGGCCGGTCGGCGAGGCGCGCGTCGAGGTCGAGGTGGAACCGCACCCGCGCGGGAGTCGGGTCACGCTCCGTGAGAACCCCGTGCGGGGACCTGGGTCGCTCGTGCCCGGCTTCATCGCCCAGCCCGGCATCTGGATCCGGAACAACGAGAGCATCCGGCGGCTCCGCTGGGTCGCGCAGGGTCGCGCCGGCACCCAGTAGACGGACTGCGCGGCCCGCTCAGCGGTGACGCGTCAGCGTCACGCGGGCCGCGCCGACCGAGCCTGCGAGGGAGGACGTGGCGGCGCCGCCACGATCCTCCAGACCGTCATCCGGTCACTCCGCGCGGCTGAACGCGCTCGCCCGACGGACCTGGTCGTCCGTCAGGGCGACGCCCGTGTACCGCTCGAACTGGCGCGCCGCCTGCAGCGCGATGACCTCGGCACCCGTGACCACACGCTTCCCGGCGGCGCGACCGGCGCGGACGAGCGGGGTCTCGGAGGGGAACGCGACCACGTCGAAGACGGTCGACGCGGCCTCGATGCGGTCCTGCGCGAAGGCGAGTGCGTCCTCGTCGGCGCCCCGCATGCCGAGCGGGGTGACGTTGACCAGGACGTCGGCGTCGGGCGCCTCCTGCTCGGTCGCGACCCAGTCGAACCCGTACTGCTCGGCGAGGGCGGGGCCGGTCTCCGCGTTGCGCGCGACGACGGTGAGCTGCTCGAAGCCCGCGCCGCGGAAGGCCGCCGTGACCGCCTTGGCCATGCCGCCGGAGCCGCGGAGGACCACGCGGGCGGTCGGGTCGACCTCGTGCGTGCGGAGCAGGGAGGCGACGGCCTCGTAGTCGGTGTTCGACGCGGTGAGCACGCCCTCGTCGTTCACCACGGTGTTGATCGACTGGATGGCGGCCGCGGACTCCTCGACGACGTCGACGAGGGGGATGATCGCCTCCTTGAAGGGCATCGAGACCGAGCAGCCCCGGATGCCGAGTGCCCGGATGCCGGTGACCGCGCCGGGCAGGTCGGTCGTCGTGAACGCCTTGTACGCGAAGTTCAGCCCGAGCTCGTCGTACAGGAAGTTGTGGAACCGGGTGCCGATGTTGCTCGGGCGGGCCGCGAGCGAGATGCAGACCTGCATGTCCTTGTTGAGGATGGGCATGCCACGAGTCTCGCACGCCCGTGCCGATGGAGCGGTCCACCGCGCTCGCTCGGGGTCCACGCCGTCCGGACGGGTTAGTGTGGCGGGGTGCCGGTCTCCGTCTTCGATCTGTTCAGCGTCGGGATCGGCCCGTCGAGTTCCCACACCGTCGGGCCGATGCGAGCCGGAGCGGCCTTCGCGGCCGGGCTCGTCGACGTCCCCGTGGCCGGGCTCGACGTCCACCTGTACGGTTCGCTCGCGTCCACGGGGCAGGGACACGGCACGCTCGGTGCGGTGCTCGCCGGCCTGATGGGCTCCGACCCCGAGACGGTCGACCCGGACGCGATGGCGGCTGCGCTCGACGACCTCGAGCAGACCGGCGTGCTGCGCCTCGCGGGCGGTGCGACCGTGCCGTTCCGCCAGGCCGACATCGTGCTGCACCCGCTGACCATGCTCCCCCGGCACCCGAACGCGATGCGACTCCGGGCACGCGACGCCGCAGACGCGGTCCTGGCCGAGGAGACCTACTACTCGATCGGCGGCGGGTTCATCACGACCGACTCCGAGGGCACGGTGGCCGAGGCCGCGATCCCCGTCGACGACGCCGTCCCGCACCCCTTCTCGAGCGGTGCCGAGCTGCTGGCCGCCTGCGCCGCCACCGGCCTGCCCGTGAACGGCATCGCGATGGCGAACGAGACCGTCACCCGGAGCGAGGCCGCGGTCCGCGCCGGGCTCCTGCACGTGCACGAGGTCATGCGCGAGAGCGTCGACCGCAGCATCCGGCGCACCGGCACGCTGCCCGGGGGACTCGCGGTCCGGCGCCGGGCGGCGAACTGGCACGAGCAGCTCACCCGCGACGACCCGCACCACGACCCGCTCTTCGCGATGGAGTGGGTCAACCTCACCGCGATGGCGGTCAACGAGGAGAACGCGACGGGCGGCCGGGTCGTCACCGCGCCGACGAACGGCGCCGCCGGGATCATCCCCGCGGTGCTCTACTACGCGCTGACCTACGTCTCCGAGGTCGCGCCGGAGGGCCGCGACGATGCCGTGGTCCGCTTCCTGCTCACCGCCGGGGCGATCGGCTCGATCTACAAGGAGCGGGCGTCGATCTCCGGCGCCGAGGTCGGCTGCCAGGGCGAGGTCGGCTCCGCGGCGTCGATGGCGGCGGCCGGGCTGGCCGAGGTCCTGGGCGGTACACCGGAGCAGGTCGAGAACGCGGCCGAGATCGCGATGGAGCACAACCTCGGGCTGACCTGCGACCCGATCGGCGGCCTCGTGCAGATCCCCTGCATCGAGCGGAACGCGATCGCCGCGAACAAGGCGATCAACGCCGCGCGGATGGCGCTGCGCGGCGACGGCGTGCACCACGTGTCGCTCGACCAGGTCGTCGAGACCATGCGGCAGACCGGAGCGGACATGTCCACGAAGTACAAGGAGACCGCGATGGGCGGTCTGGCGGTCAACGTCCCGCTCTGCTGACCGGGCGCGACCGGACGGTCAGGCGACCCGCATCTCCAGCGGGACCGCGCGCGGTGCGACGTGGTGCTGCCCGTCGTCCGCACGGACGATGAGGGCGGGACGCCCCGGCGTGTCGAGGACGTCCACCGCCGTGCCGGCGACGAGCCGCCCCCGGTCGCGGTAGCGGACCACGGCGTGGATCGGGACGTCGTCGGCGGGGACCGGTCGCCACCGTGGTGCTCGTGCGCGTTCCGTCTCCATCGCTCCACCATGGCGGCTGTCCGATTCGCGCACCAAATCGCTGAACACTGCTCACCTACACTGCCGTGAGCCGCCCCGGACGCCGCGGGTACGGTCGGTCGCATGAGCGACACGGACCACGACCACCTCGGCGACGGCGTCGACATGTCCTTCGAGGAACGGCGTCAGGACACCTTCCGACGCATGTCCGGCTCGGACGAGCACGACGCAGACCCGCGCGTCGAGGTCTCGCGTGCCGAGGACGGGGACGTCCGCATCGACGTCGCCGACTCGGCAGCCGTCCGCCCGGGCGACGCCGCCGGCACCGACCCCCGCACGGACGCGGCGCAGGACCCCCACCACGCCGACTGACCCGCCCCCCTCCGTGGGACGCAACGTCGGCGACACCTCGCAGCGCTGCACCGCTGCGAGCAGTCGCCGACGTTGCGTTTCGCGAAACCGGGGGATGATCGTCGGGTGCACCTCGTCCTCCACCGCGTCGACGGCGGCGTCACCGCGACGCCCCTGACCGACGCGGGGGAGTTGGCCGGCGAGCCGACGCGCGTGGACGAGCCGGGTCTCCCGGCCTTCGTCGCCGCGCACGACGCACCCGACGTGCGCTGGGTCTGGGACGACACCGCCCGCTGGTACCCGGCCGTCCTGGCGGCCGGCGGACGCGTCGGCCGATGCGTCGACCTCCGACTCTGCCGCCGGATCCTCCGCGGCGCGCTCGCCGCACGGGGCACCGCCCTCGCAGCGGCTCCCGTCGACACGTGGGATGCACCCGGCCAGGAGGCCCGCCCCACCCGTCCGACGCAGGCCCGGCTCTTCGACGACGCGCTGTTCGCCGTCGGGCCGGCCGATGACGCGGCCGACCCGATCGCCGAGTTCCGGCTGCAGCTCGACGCGATCGCCACGTCGACGACCCCGGGGGCCCTCCGCCTCCTGACGACGGCGGAGTCCGCCGGGGCGCTCGTCGCGGCCGAGATCCTGCACGCCGGGCTGCCGTGGCGCGCCGACGTGCACGAGCGACTGCTCGAGCAGGAGCTCGGGCCCCGGGTGCCGGCAGGGGTGCGGCCGCGTCGGCTCGAGGAGCTCGCGGCGCAGATCCGGGCGCACCTCGGCGAACCCGGTCTCAACCCGGACTCGCCCGCCGACGTCCTGCGGGCGCTCCGAGCGGCCGGACTCATGGTGTCGTCGACGCGCAAGTGGGAGCTGCAGGAGCTCGAGCACCCGGTCATCGCGCCGCTGCTCGAGTACAAGAAGCGCTCCCGCCTGCTCACGGCGAACGGATGGGCCTGGCTCGACGAGTGGGTGCAGGACGGGCGGTTCCACCCGAAGTACGTCGTCGGCGGGGTCGTCACCGGGCGGTGGGCGGCCGACGGCGGCGGCGCGATGCAGCTGCCGAAGACCGTCCGCAGCGCGGTCGTCGCCGACGACGGGTGGGCGTTCGTGGTGGCGGACGCGGCGCAGCTCGAGCCGCGCGTGCTCGCCGCGATGGCCGGCGACCGGGCCATGGCGACCGCGGGTGACGGGCGGGACCTGTACGACGGTGTGGTGGCCTCGGGTGCGGTGGAGACCCGGCAGCAGGCCAAGGGCGCGATGCTCGGCGCGATGTACGGCGCCACGCAGGGCGATGCCGGTCGGCTCGTGCCGCGGCTGGCCAGGGCGTTCCCCGCGGCGCTCGGGCTCGTCGACCGTGCCGCGCGCGCGGGGGAGCGCGGTGAGCCCGTCACGACGCTGCTCGGCCGGACGTCGCCGGTGCCCGACGAGGCCTGGTTCGTCGCCCGCAACCGCGCGTGGTCGGTGGACGGCACCCCGGTGCAGCAGCGGGCGGTCGAGGGACGAGCACGTAGCTGGGGTCGGTTCACGCGGAACTTCGTGGTGCAGGGCACCGCCGCCGAGTGGGCACTGGCCTGGATGGGGTCGCTCCGCACCCGGCTCGCGGCGCGGTTCCCCGGCCCGCTGACGGCCGGCCCGCACCTGGTGTTCTTCGTGCACGACGAGATCGTGGTGCACACACCGGTCGAGCACGCGGCGTTCGTCGCCGAGCAGGTCCGTGCTGCCGCGGTCGACGCCGGGCGGCTGCTCTTCCGGGACTTCCCGGTGGTCTTCCCGCTGAGCGTGTCCACCGTGCGCGACTACGGCGCCGCGAAGGACTGACCGGGCGTTCGCAGTGTCGGACGGGCAGGGTGGGACGATGCAGCGCGACGACGAGGAGCCGACGGACCCGCTCGCGGCTGCCGCCGCGCGGGTCGACCGGGACGAGCGCACCGCCGTCGACGCGGACCGCCACGTCGGCGAGGTCGACCTCACCTCGTGGCGATCGCGTGTCGGGCACGCGGTCGCCGAGGCCTGGGCCGCGCTCGGCCGACGGTACGGAGCGCTCCCGCTGCTCGTGCTCATGCTCCTGGTCGGCATCGGCATCGCGGTGACCGCGACGTGGGCGGCGTCCGAGGTGTACGACGCCGTCCGCGAGTCCGACGACGTCGCCGTGCTCGACCGTCCGGTGCTCGACTGGATGCTCACCCTGCGCTCGCCGTTCGCGGACCGGGCGGTGACGTGGTGGACCGACATCGCCGGGACGATCGGGATGCCGATCGTCGCCGTCGCGTTCCTCGTCGGCTTCACGGTGCAGCGCCGGGCCTGGACCCCGCTGGTGCTGCTCGTGGCGGCGAGCGGCGGCTCGCTCCTCATGACGATCGCGGGCAAGGACCTGATCGGCCGTGCCCGCCCGCCGCTGTCCGACGCGGTGCCGCCCTACGAGCACTCGCCGTCGTTCCCGTCCGGGCACACCCTGAACGCCACGGTCGTCGTCGGCACGATCGTGTACCTGCTCATCCTGCGGCAGTCCCGCACGGTGACCCGCGTGTGGACGATCGTCGTCGGGACGCTCTTCGTGCTGTCGATCGGCGTCTCGCGGATCTTCCTGGGGCACCACTGGACGACGGACGTGCTCGCCGCGTGGGCCCTCGGCCTGGCCTGGCTGGCCCTGGTGATCACGGCCCACCGGCTCTACCTGACGGCCCTGCACCGGGGTGCCGAACCCGTCCGCCGCGGCGCGGGACCGGCACGCCCGGTCAGGTCGCCACGGTAGGTTCACCCGCATGGAAGAACGGGTCTTCGGCGGCAGGTACCGCGTCACCGGCACGCTCGGACACGGCGGCATGGCCTCGGTCTACCGTGCGGTCGACGAGCAACTCGGCCGCGAGGTCGCCGTCAAGGTCTTCCGGATCGGTGCCGTCGACCACGGCGAGCGCGCCCGGGCCGAGGCCGAGATGCACACCCTCGCCGCACTCCGCAGCCCGTCCCTCGTCACGCTCTACGACGCCGCGCTGGACGACGAGGACGGCGACTCCTACCTGGTGATGGAGCTCGTCCCGGGCAGCGACCTCGACACCCGGCTGCGCGAGGGGCCGCTCGACACGACCACGACCGCACGCATGGGTGCCCAGGTCGCCGAGGGGCTCGCCGCGGTGCACGCGCAGGGCATCGTGCACCGTGACGTGAAGCCCGCGAACGTCCTGCTGGAGAGCGACGGCGAGCACGTCAAGCTCGCCGACTTCGGCATCGCCCTGCTCCGCGACGCCGCCCGGGTGACCGGGACGGGCACCGTCATCGGCACCGCCGCGTACATCTCCCCGGAGCAGGTCCTCGGTCGCGAGGTCACCGGTCAGGCCGACGTCTACGCCCTCGGGCTCGTCCTGCTGCAGTGCCTGACCGGCGAGCGACCGTTCCCCGGGACGGCGGTGGAGTCCGCGACCGCGCGACTCACGCGCGGCCCGGAGATCGACCAACACCTGCCCACTGCCTGGCGGACGCTCCTGCACGTGATGACGGCGCAGGACCCGTCCGAGCGGCCGACCGCGGCAGAGGCTGCCCGTCGCCTCCGGGCCCTCGAACGCGACGGCACGGCACCGGCCACGCAGCTGCTGCCCGGCGGCCCGGGGACCCTGACCCGTGCCGCCGGTGGCGCGGCCGGCGCGGCTGCCGGTCTGGCGGGTGCCGCACTCGGCGCCGGCAGCCCGGATGCGGCGTACGGCGACCAGGCGACCCGGGCGATGCCGGGTGCGGTGGACGGCGACCAGGCCACGCGAGCCATGCCGACCGCGGGCGGCGCCGACGCGCCGACGCGCGCCTACGACCGACCGGGGGCGCAGGACGACGTCGCGACGACCGTCCTCGGTGCCCAGCGCGGCGCAGGTGGAGCGGGTACCGCTGCCGCTGCCGGCGGTGGTGCTGCCGGCGGTGGTGCTGCCGTCGGTGGTGCCGCGGCGCGTGGCGCGGGCAGCGGGGCGGGGACCGCCGGACGCGGTGGTGCGGCCGCGGCCGAACCGAAGCGTCGACGGGCCGGGATCATCGCTGCGGTCGTCATCGGACTCCTCGTCCTGGCCGGCATCGGCGTCGCGCTGTTCGCCCTCGGCGGGCGGGACGACCCGGCGCCCGCGCCCACCGGGTCGAGCGAGCCCTCGACGTCGACGGACGAGCAGACGAGAGAGCCGGAGCAGCAGCCGAGTCAGGAGCAGCAGCCGAGCCAGCCCGCACAGGAGCCGAGCGAACCGGCCGAGGAGCCGAGCCAGGAGCAGGAGCCGAGCGAGCCCGCGCAGGAGCCGAGTCAGCCCGCCGACGACGCGAGCGTCGGGCCCCAGCCGGGCGGCCCCGCGTCGAACCCGGTCGAGGCGCCCCAGGGCGGCCCGGGTACCAACGGCAGCGGCAACGGTCCGGGAAGCAACAGCGGCAAGGGCAAGGACAAGGGTGCCGGTGCGGCGGACACGGCGGTCGACACCACGATCGGGACCCTCACCGAGGGACCGGCGAAGGGCCCCGGCCGGGGCTGAGGGCGCGGCGGACGGACAGCGTCCACCTGCCGTCCACCGGCGCGGAGCACGCTCGGTGCATGTCGATGAGCACACCGTTCGATCCGCAGCAGCCCGGCGCCGACCTCCCCGTGGACGGCGTGGCGCACGACGACCAGACCGAGACGGAACGCGAGGTCGAGGAGGACCGCGGCGCCGACGTCGGTCCCGACTCGGTCGACCCGAGCACCTCCCCGGTCTCCCACGAGGACGAGGACGAGGCCGGCGGTGGTCCGGTCTTCCGCCGTCCGCAGGCGGGCGACCGGCTGCACGCCGACGACCTCTGACGGACACCGTCGACATCTGACACCTCGCTGCCAGCCGGGAGCGGCATGCTCGTGCGCATGTCGTTCGCGAACGCGTGGGACCCGTCGCAGGGTCGCGCCATCCCAGAGGACCAGGCCACCGAGGACGGGCTCGAGCTCGACGAGGACACCGCCGCCGAGCTCGGCATCTCGTTCGACGTCGTCGGCGGAGCTTCGGCCGACCCGTCGCGGGTCTCGCCCCTCGACGTGCGCGTGCTGAGCGCCCCGACCGCCGACGACTGACTGCCCTGCCCGGGCCGAGCCGCCCCAGCCGAGCCCCCGATCTGCTCTTGGGAGCCGGCGGCACGACGTGCGTCAGCACAACGGGGAGCACGTGACACCACGGACTTCCGTGGCGCGACGTGCTCCCCGTTGTGCGGAGTCCGGCACCGCCGGGGGGGGGGCGGGACCGGAAGGCGTGAGCCCGGCCCGGGGCGGTGTCCCGCGGCCGGGTCCCGGTCAGGGGACGGTGTGCCCCGCCGCCGTGAGGACGCGGTACCACTCCTCGCGGGACAGCTCGACGTCCGAACCCGCGGCCGAGTCCCGGACGCGCTGCGGGTTCGTCGTGCCGAGGACGACCTGGAAGTGCGCGGGGTGCCGGGTGATCCACGCCACCGCGATGCCGGTCGGGGTCACCCCGTGCGCCGAGGCGAGCTCCTCGAGCACGTCGTTCAGCTCGGCGTACTGCTCGCGGTCGCCGAGGAAGACGCCGTCGAAGAAGCCCTTCTGGAACGGCGACCAGGCCTGCAGCGTCACGTCGTGCAGGCGCGCGTGGTTCAGGATGTCGTTGTCGCGGTCGATCGACTGGTCGAGACCGGCCATGTTCGCCGTCAGGCCCTGCGTGATGACGTTCGCGTGCGTGATGCTCAGCTGCACCTGGTTGAACGCCAGCGGCTGGCGGACGGACTTCTTCAGGAGCTCGACCTGACCGGGCGTGTGGTTCGAGACCCCGAAGTGGTGCACCTTGCCGGCGGCGTGCAGCTCGTCGAACGCGCGGGCGACCTCGTCCGGCTCGACGAGCGCGTCGGGGCGGTGCAGGAGCAGCACGTCGACGTAGTCCGTGTGCAGTGCCTCCAGCGACTCGTGCACGGACTCGATGATGTGCTCGTACGAGAAGTCGAAGTACGCGCCGTTCGGCGTCGGGCGGATGCCGACCTTGGTCTGCAGCTGGATCGCGGCACGCTCGGACGACGACAGGGTCACGGCCGAGCCGAAGCGCTGCTCGCACCCGTGCCAGACGCCGTACACGGCGGCGTGGTCGAACATCGTGACGCCCGCGTCGCGCGAGGCGGTGTACAGCTCGCGGATGTCCTCGTCGCTCATGTCGTTGATCCGCATGAGCCCGACGACGACGTCGGACGCGGTGAGGTCGGTCTGTGGCAACTCCAGTGTCTTCACGCGCTCGATCCTGCCAGCAGGTCACCGTGCGCAGACAGGCCCTGCCGGTGCCCGTCGGGACCGGCCCGGCAGCGGCGCTCGGCGTGACCGGGTGACGGACGGGAGGCGCGGTGCCGGCCGGCGCCGCGCCTCCCGTCCGGTGGTCAGCGCGCGGTCGTCGCGGCCGGCCGGAGCAGACCGAGGAACGTCAGGTCGTCCGCCACCTTCGTGATGAGCGCGTGGTCGAGCGACGGGATCGCCGGTGCCCCGAGCGGGCGCACCGCCCGCACGGCCGCCGCGAACGCGTCGGCCGGGATCGCGGACCCGGCGTGCGGGGCCTCGGGCACCGCGAACGCGTGCAGCAACGGGAGCACGGATCGCGCGCGGTCCTCGTCCGGCAGCGCCTCGAGCGCCGACCGGAACCGGTCGACCCACTCGGCGTGGTCCTCGACGCGCTCGATCGCGTGCCCGTCCTCGACCAGCCAGTCGACGAACGTGTCGAGCGAGACACCGTCGTCGTGCGGGTTCACGACGTTGAACGTCCGGTGGCCCTCGACCACCGACGCGCCGATCGCGTCGATCGCCGCCGCCGTGAAGTCGGCGGGCAGGCCGTCGTAGTGCGAGCGCTGCACCCGGCCGTCCGGGGTCCGCTGCACGAAGGTCGCGGGCGCGAGCCCGGTCGCGAGCACGCTCCAGACCAGGCGGGTGAACACGTCGGGCAGGTTCACCTGACCGCGCCAGCGCGGGTGCGCCAGGACCATGTCGGAGCGGAAGACCGCGACCGGGACCCCGTGCTCGTCGTGGGCCTCGCGGAGCAGCACCTCGCTGGCCCACTTGCTCGCGCCGTAGCCGTTCGCGTACTCGTCGGCGACCGTCCACTCGGGGATCGTCGTCCGGACGTCCGCCCGCTCGTCGAGTGCGGCGGGAGCGTCGGGGACGACGTCCTCGGTCGCGCTCGGACGGGCCCCACCGGCGACCGCGACGCTCGACACGAAGGTGACGGGGACGCTCCCGGCGGCGATCGCGAGCCGGATCACCTCGGCGGTGCCGACGACGTTCGGCCCGAACAGCGCGGTGTACGGCAGGACGTGGTTCACCAGGGCCGCGGCGTGCGCGACCAGGTCCACCCGGGCGGCGAGCTCGCGCCACCGGGGGTCGTCGAGGCCGAGCAGGTGCTCGCTGACGTCCCCGGCGATCACCTCGAGCGATCCCGAGAGCTCGGCGAACCGGGCGGCGAACGCCGGGTCGGCAGCGAACGCGGCGTCGAGCCGGCGACGGGCAGCAGCGTCGTCCGACCCGCGGACGACGCACACCAGCGTGCCGCCGACCGGTGCGAGCCGCTCCAGCCAGTCCATCGCGGTGAAGCGGCCGAGGTAGCCGTTCGCGCCGGTGAGCAGGACGGTGCGGGGCGGCGCGGACGGGTCCCGGGGCGCGCGTGCGACCGGGGTGGGGACCTCGCCGAGCAGGCGGTCCACCCGGAGGTCGGTCGCCCGGAGCACCGTCGGGTCGGCGCCGTGCACGCGGGTGACCGTCGGGCGGTCGTCGGCGGCCGAACGGTCGACGTACGCGGCCACGGCGGCGAGGTCGTTCGTCGGGTCGGTGATCACGCCGACCGGCACCTCGGTCTCGAAGACGTCCTCGAGGACGCCCGAGAACGTCAGCGCCGACAGCGAGTCACCGCCGAGGTCCGAGAACCGGGCGGCCGACGCGGACTCCGTGCTGACCTCGGCGCCGAGCAGGTCACGGGCGGCACGGACGACCGTGTCGACGGTCGGTTCGTCACCGACGTGCTCGCGCAGGGTCGCGACGAGGGTGCCGCTCTGCTGCTCGGTGACCGCGTCGTACAGCGCGGCGAACCGGTCCCCGTAGCGGGCGGTGACCCGTGGGCGGAGGAGCTTCCGCGCGTCGGAGAGCATGCCGTTGTCGACCGTGAAGGGGTCCGGCTCGACGACGAGGGCGCGGGGCACCTCGTAGGGGGCGAGGCCGTGCGCGCGGGCGGTGCGCTGCAGGGCGGCGAGCAGGTCGCCCTCGGTCGCCTCCGGGTCGGCGGGCACGACGACGGCGACGAGGAAGGCGTGCCGGCTGTCCCCGTGCAGGGCGATCTGCCGGACCTCCGGTGTCCCGCCGTAGGTCGCCTCGAGGGCCGAGACCGCGACGAACTCGCCCTGCGAGAGCTTGATGACGTTGTTGCGGCGGTCGAGGTACTCGTACGTGCCCGGGCCGGTCTGCGCCATCACGTCGCCGGTCCGGTAGAAGCCGTCCTCGTCGAACACCGCGGCGGTGACGTCCGGGCGGCGGAAGTACCCGGGGATCACCGCGGTGCTCTTCACGAGCAGCTCACCGCGGGGGAGCGGTCGGTCGGTGGTGCGGTACCCGAGCTCGGGGACGTCGACGAGCTTGTGCTCGGTGACCGGCGGCTGCTGCACCACGCCGTCGCGCAGGATGCTGCCCGCCTCGGTCGAGCCGTACAGGTCGTGCAGCGGGATGCCGAGGCACCCCTCGAGGTACGCCCGGAGCTCGGGCGTGAGCGGGGCACTGGCGCAGACGGCCTGCGCGACGCGTCCACCGAAGGCGCGCGTGCGGAGGTCCTCCTGCACCTGTGCGCGCACGGCCGCGGCGTCGGTGGCTGCGGTGGCGGCGGTGGCTCCGGCGGCTCCGGCGGCTCCGGCGGCGAGTCGGCGCTGCTCCTCGCGCGCGCCCTCCTGCCGGACCATCTCCGCGATCCGGGGGACGAGGACGAGCTCGGTCGGTGCGTAGACCCGCAGGTCCTCGAACAGGGCCGACAGGTCGGTCGAGGTCGCGAGGGCCACGGTGCCGCCGCGGCCGAGCGTCGCGAGCAGTGCCGCGCGCCCGGTCAGGTGGCTGAGCGGCAGGTAGGCGTACCCGACGGTCACGGCGTCCGGGTGGTCCGGCGGGAGCGCGTGCCAGAGCCGCTCGACCATCGACCGGGTGTACATCGCGCCCTTCGGGGTACCGGTGCTGCCCGACGTGTAGAGCAGCAGCGCGAGCGGGTCCTCGTCGGGTGCCGGTCGCCACGGGGTCGGCTGCGGCAGGGCACGGCCCCGCGCCACGAGGTCGGCGAGCGCCGGCAGCGCTGCCGTGCCGTCCGTGTCGTCCGTGTCGTCCGTGTCGAGCAGCACGGTGTGCACCTCGGCGGCGGCCACGTCGGTGACGGCCTGCGCGGTCCCGGTCTGGTCGGCCGTGACGCCCAGCCACACCGGCGTCGTCTCGTCGACGATCGCGCGGAGCTGCTCGACGGGCGCGCTGGACTGCAGCGGCACGCTCACCGCGCCGAGCACCGAGCACGCGAGCTCGAGCGTCACGACGTCGGCGCTCGGCGGGCCGAGCACCGCGATCCGGTCACCCGGCGACACGGTCTCGCCGAGCACTGCCGCGAGTGCCCGCGCGCGATCCCGGAGCTCCCGGAAGCTCGTATCGGTGACGACCTCGCCGTCCCGCTGTCGGAGGGCCGGTCGATCTGCGTACCGGTCGAACACCGCCTCGACGGAGGTGTCCTCGTCCTGCTGCACCATGGTGGTTCCTTCCTCGTTCGTCCGGCGCGCCCCCGCGCGCCGCGTCTCAGCGCGCGGCGAGCACGATGCCCGCCCGCGCCGTCCCCCGGTCCACTGCCCATCGCCCGGTCGCCGCGAACGCGGGTCCGCGTCGTGCCCCTGCCGCGAAGCTCCCGTCCGGGCGCAGCTCGACGTGGGCACCGTCGATGCCGAACCAGCCGTCGTGCGCGGCCGTGCGGGCCTTCGCGACGGCCTCGGCAGCGGCGAGCAGGACGCTGTCCGGACTCTCAACCCCGGTTCGGCGGAGCGTAGCGAGACCCCGTGCGACACGGTCGTCCGAGAGGTCCGCGATGCGTCGGAGCGCCCCCGACGGCAGGGGACGGGCCGGGGTGGCGTCGATGCCGACACCGGCGTGCTCGACGCTCCGGGCGACCGCGCACGCGCGCACGCCGGGGCAGTGGGTGATCGTGCCGACCACGCCGTCGGGCCACCGAGGGGCGCCGGACCGGCTGACGGGCAGCGAGGTCACGGGGGTGCCGATCGCCGTCAGGGTGCGGCGGGCGAGCACCCGACCGGTCCGGAACTCGGCGCGACGCGAGGGGACGGCGTGGGCGATCGCCGCGTGTTCCTCGTCGGTGAGCGGGCCGCCCAGGTCGTGGTCGACGGCGGCGACGGTCACCGAGGCGGGGATCAGCCCCGCCCAGTCCGTCCCGCCCCGAAGTTGCACATTGCAATCACACGCCGGGAAGCTCCGAGTCCCCCGAATGGGGCACGCCGCGGGCGGCGCTCGCGGCGGCCGGGGATCGTCGTGGGAGGGCCGGCGGCGGGTCCGTCAGGCGGGCAGCACGGCGACGACGGCCGAGCGGTCGCCCCACGTCGCGGTCAGCGTCTCGCCGGTCGGGACGGGCAGTCCGACCACGCGCAGCACGACGAGGTCGCCGTGGTCGGTGTGCACCGTCGTCTCGGTGCCGTCCGTGGTGGCCGAGGCCGTCGTCACCGTGGGGGAGTCGGGCGCCGAACCACTGCCCGTCGCCGTGCCCTCCTTGTCGAACCGTCCGGAGCCGTCGGCGCGCTCGAGCTCCGCCTCGTGCCCGCCGGTGGCGATCGCGCGGCGCAGGACGTCGGCGTAGACCGGGTCGGCCGCAGCGTCGTACACCCAGCGGCGACCGAGTACCGAGTGGTCCATCTCGCACACCAGCCAGGCCCCGGCCCCCTCGAGCGGGGCACCGCGGTAGGTCAGCGGGGTGTGCAGGAGCCGACCCTCTGGCGTCCGGACGAGGATCTCCTCGACGCCGACCTCGCCCGCGGGGTCGTCGAACCGGAAGCGGGTGACGACCTCGACCGTGGCACCGGCGGTGAGCCCGCTCCACGGCTGCGCGGGCAGCCATGCGGCGAGCGCCTCGGCCTTGGACGGTCGGAGTTCTGCGCGGTGGATGACGGCCATGCACCGACGCTACCGAGCAGCGCTCGACTGTCGTCTTCGGCCCGCCGCACTGCGGTCAGCGCATTGCGGTCAGGGCGCGGAGGTCAGTGCACGGAGAAGCCGCCGTCGACCGCGATCGACTGGCCCGTGACGTACCCGGAGCCCGGTCCGGCCAGGAACACCGCCACGGCCGCGAAGTCCGACGGCTCGCCGTTGCGTCCGACGAGCGTGCGTGCGGCGAGTGCCGCGACCCGCTCGGGGTCGGCGGACAGTCGCCTGTTGAGCGCGGTCTGCACGAAGCCGGGGACAAGGACGTTCGAGGTGACCCCGCTGCCCGACCAGGCCTCCGCCTGGGACCGTGCCAGTGCCTCCAGGCCGGCCTTCGACACCCCGTACGCGCCGCTCGAGGCGAAGGGGCGGTGCGCCTGCTGCGAACTGATGCCGATGATCCGGCCGTACCCGCGCGCGGCCATGCCGGGCGCGAGCCGCTGGCCGAGCACGAAGGGTGCGTCGAGGTTGACGGCCATCGTCGCGTCCCACGTGCCCTCGTCGAGGTCCGGCATCGGCGGCCGCAGGTTGATGCCGGCCGAGTTGACGAGGACGTCCACCTCGCCGACGGCGTCCGCGAGCGCATGCGCTCCCGCCCGCGTCGACAGGTCGGCGACGACGCCCGTGGCCGACCCGCCGCCGTCGGCGATCGTCGCGACGGTCTCGTCGATCGTGGCCCGCGTCCGTGCCGCGACCAACACGTGGGCGCCGGCGTCCGCCAGGGCGAGCGCGATCGCCCGCCCGATGCCGGAACTGCCCCCGGTGACCAGTGCACGGCGACCGTCGAGGCCGAAGAGCTGCTCCAGTGCCATCCGGCCAGGCTACCGACGCCCGTACGCTGGGACGGTGCGCGACGACCTGCTCCCCGTGCTCGCCTGCCCCGTCTGCGCCGAGCCCCTCGCCCGTGTCGACGGCGGGCAGGTCGGGTGCGTCACCGGACACCGGTTCGACGAGGCGAAGCAGGGCCACCTCACGCTCCTGCCCGCGAAGCGCCGCGCCCTGACCGCGGACACCCCGGAGATGGTCGACGCCCGCATCCGCTTCCTCGGCCGCGGGCACTACGCGTCCGTCGAGCGGGCGCTCGCCGCGGTGGTCGCCGCCACGGATGCGCCCGGTGTCGTGCTCGACGTCGGATCCGGACCGGGGACCTACCTCGCGCACGTGCTGGACGCGGGTGGACCGGACGTGCCCGTCACGGACGGACCGGACGGGAGGACCGGACCGGCCCAGGCAGGCTCCGTCACCGCCTGCCTCGGGGTCGCGCTGGACCTGTCCGCGGTCGCGATCCGACGAGCGGCCCGCGTCCACCCGAGGGCGGGGGCCGTCGTCGGGGACGTGACCGAGCGCCTCCCGGTCGTCGACGACGCGGCCGCTGTGGTGCTGGACGTCTTCGCCCCGCGCAACCAGCGGGAGTACGCCCGGGTGCTGCACCCCGACGGCGTGCTCGCCGTGGTGACCCCGCGGAACGGGCACCTGGCGGAGCTGGCCGAGGCGACCATCGCCGTCGACCCCGAGAAGGAACGGCGGCTGCGGGACTCGCTCGAACCGACCTTCGTGCAGCGGACGTCCGAGGACCTGACCTGGACGATGGAGCTGTCCGCCGAGGACGTGCACGACGTGGTGCACATGGGGCCGAGCCACCACCACGTCGATCCGGACCGGGTGTTCGCCCCGACGACCGTGACGGCGGCCGTCACGGTCAGCACGTGGACGGTCGCCGGACCGTCCACGCACTGAGGGCTCGGGCACTGACGGCCCGCGCGTCGACCGCTCAGGCCTGCGGTGCCGCCACGTCGAGCTGCCACACCACGCCGAACCGGTCGCGGAGCTGTCCGGCGAGCGGCGCCCACGGCGACGGGGCGAGCGGCTGCCGCACCTCGGCACCGTCGGACAGGGCCTCCCAGTAGCGGGTGACCTCGTCGGCGTCGTCACCGTGCACGAACACGTAGAAGGCGTTCGTGCCCTGGTCGTACGGCTGGTCCGGCCAGACGTCGAACGCCATGATCCGGAAGCCGGCGTCGGTCGCGACCTGGCCGAACACGATGCGGTCCGCCCAGGCGGGGTCCTGCGATGCGCCCATCTGGCCGTAGGTGGCGGCGGTGACGGTGCCGCCGAAGGCGGAGGCCCAGAAGTCCAGGGCCTCCCGCGCCTGTCCGTCGAAGTTGATGTGGGTCGTGGTCTCGATGCTCATGGGTCGAGTGTCGACGGTGTTGCGGTCAGATCGTGACCGCTTCTCGATCGAAGATGAACGACATGGCCGGACCGTCCTCGCGCATGCTCGCCCTGCTCTCCCTGCTGCAGGTGCACCGAGAGTGGACCGGCGACGAGCTCGCCGGCCGCCTGACCGTCAGCCCCCGGACGCTCCGCCGGGACGTCGACCGGCTCCGCGACCTCGGCTACCGCATCGACTCGGTCCGCGGGCCGGCCGGCGGCTACCGCCTGGCTGCCGGATCGGACCTCCCGCCGCTGCTGTTCGACGACGACCAGGCGGTGGCGATCGCCCTGGCCCTCGCGGTCGCCCCTGCCTCCGGTGCGGACATCGCCGAGTCCGCCGTCCGCGCGCTCGCCACGGTCCGGCAGGTGATGCCGGACCGGCTCCGGCAGCGCGTCGACCTGGTGGATGCCGTCGTCGGGTCGTCGGGCCCGCGGGTCGCCCCGGACGTGCTGGTCGCCGTCAGCGAGGCCGTGCACCGGCACGAGGTCCTGCGGTTCGGGTACGGCGAGCGGGACACCCCGCACCGGGTCGAGCCGCACGCGGTGGTCGCCCGGTACGGCCGGTGGTACCTGCTGGCGTGGGACCCCGAGCACGACGACTGGCGCACCTACCGGGTCGATCGGATCGCCCCGCGGATGCGGACGCGGCTCCCGTTCCCTCCACGGCCCGTTCCCGGTGGGGACGCTGCGGCGTTCGTGTCGGCACGCTTCAAGGGGTCCGAGCAGGAGGACGCGTGGCCGTGCCGCGGGTCCGTCCTGCTCACCCCTCAGGATGCCGAGCGCGTCGCGCCGTTCCTGCCCGAGGACGCCGTGCTCGAGCCGCTCGAGGACGGCCGCTCGCGGCTGATGCTCGGCTCGTGGTCGTGGGACGGGCTCGCCGGAGCGGTCGCCGCGCTGACGGTGCCGTTCGTGGTCGAGGGGCCGGAGGAACTCCGGGCTGCCGTGCGCCGATCGGCGGAGCGGCTCGAGCGCGCGGCGGTGCGTTAGGGCGGTGCGTTAGGGCGGTGCATGCGTCCGTCAGGACGCCGTCAGGAACCCGTTAGGACCGACCTGGAGGCGCGACACCGGATCCAGCATCGGTACCGCACCATCCGTGGTGCGGTCCGCGCCGCCCGGCGTCGACCCGCAAGCAACCCCATCGGAGTCCCTCGTGTTCGACGTCTTCGTCGTCGCCGGTGTCCTCGCCGTGTTCGGCGTGGTGGCACTCATCGCCAAGGGGGTGGAGCGGCTGTGATCGTCGTCACCATCGCCGCCGCCGTCCTCGGCATCGCATCGGTCGTCTACCTCGTGTGGGCCCTCGTCCACCCGGAGCGCTTCTGATGGCGGGCTCCCCTGCCGACGTCTGGGCCGGCATCGCCCAGGTCGCCACGCTCGTCCTGCTCCTGGTGGTCGCGTACCGCCCGGTCGGCGACTGGATGGCGCGCGTCTACACGCCCACGAAGCACGCCCGCATCGAGCGGAGTGTCTACCGCGTGATCGGGGTCGACCCCGACGCCGAGCAGTCCTGGCCCGCGTACCTGCGTGGCGTGCTGCTCTTCAGCGCCGTCGGCGTGCTGCTCGTCTACCTGCTGCAGCGGATCCAGGTCGTGCTGCCGGGAGACCTCGGGCTGCCGAACGTCGGCCCGTCGCTCGCGTTCAACACCGCCGCGTCGTTCGTGTCGAACACGAACTGGCAGTCCTACTCGCCCGAGGCGACGATGGGTTACACCGTGCAGATGGCGGGCCTCGCGGTGCAGAACTTCCTGTCCGCCGCGGTCGGCCTCGCGGTCGCCGTGGCCCTGGTGCGCGGGTTCGCGCGCCGGAAGAGCGGCACGCTCGGCAACGTGTGGGTCGACGTCGTCCGCGGCACCGGTCGGCTCCTGCTCCCGGGCGCCTTCGTCTTCGCGATCGTCCTGGTCGCCGGCGGTGTCGTGCAGTCCTGGGGCAGCGGGCTGGACGTCACCACCCTCGCCGGTGGAACCCAGCACATCCCCGACGGGCTCGTCGCGTCGCAGGAGGCCATCAAGGAGCTCGGCACGAACGGCGGCGGCTACTTCAACGCGAACTCGGCGCACCCGTTCGAGAACCCGCAGGCGTGGACGAACCTCGTCGAGGTCTTCCTCATGCTGGTCATCCCGTTCTCGCTGCCCCGCACCTTCGGGCGCATGGTCGGCGACGACCGCCAGGGGTACGCGATCCTCGCCGTGATGGGCGCGATCTTCCTCGTGTCGCTCTCGGTCATGTCGATCGCGGAGCTCGCCGGCGGCGGCAGCGCCACGCAGGCGGCCGGTGCGGCCATGGAGGGCAAGGAGATGCGCTTCGGCATCCTCGGCACGACGCTCTTCGGCACGACCTCGAC
The DNA here is from genome assembly GCF_005490985.1 of Curtobacterium sp. SGAir0471. Lineage (NCBI taxonomy): Bacteria > Bacillati > Actinomycetota > Actinomycetes > Micrococcales > Microbacteriaceae > Curtobacterium > Curtobacterium sp. SGAir0471. The sequence goes on along the minus strand of NZ_CP027869.1, from coordinate 3,412,096 downwards.
CGCCACGTCCACCGGTGCGGTGAACGGCATGTTCGACAGCTTCACGCCGATCGGCGGGATGATGGCGCTCCTCAACATGATGCTCGGCGAGATCAGCCCCGGCGGTGTCGGCTCCGGCCTGTACGGCATGCTCGTGCTCGCGGTGATCACGGTGTTCATCGGCGGCCTGCTCGTCGGTCGGACCCCGGAGTACCTCGGCAAGAAGATCCGTGCCCGCGAGATGACCTTCGCCGCGCTGTACATCCTCGTCACGCCGACCCTGGTGCTGCTCGGCACCGGACTGTCCCTGGTGATCCCGGGCGTCCGTGAGCAGGTCCTCGGCACGAGCATCTTCAACCCGGGCAACCACGGGCTGTCCGAACTGCTCTACGCCTTCACCTCGGGCGCGAACAACAACGGTTCCGCCTTCGGTGGGCTCACCGCGAACACGACGTGGATGAACTCCGCGCTCGGCGTCGTGATGCTGCTCGGCCGGTTCGTCCCGATCGCGCTCGTCCTGGCGCTCGCCGGGTCCCTCGCCGCGCAGGACAAGGTGCCCGCCACCGTCGGGACGCTCCCCACGCACCGGCCGCTGTTCGTCGGCCTGCTCGGTGCGGTCGCCGTGATCGTCACCGCCCTCACCTACTTCCCGGTCCTCGCCCTGGGCCCCCTCGCCGAAGCGCTCGCACGATGAAAGCCGCATCGATGACACACGACACCACGACCACCGCGACCGCCGAGGCGGAGGCGACCAGCGCCTCCCGGCCGGTCACCCGATCGTCCGCCTTCGGACCCCGACAGCTGGCGGCGGGCCTGCCCGGCGCACTCCGCAAGCTCGACCCGCGCCTGATGTGGCGCAACCCCGTCATGTTCATCGTCGAGGTCGGCGCCGCGCTCACCACCGTGACCGCGTTCGTCGAGCCGTCGGTGTTCACCGCCGCGATCGCAGTGTGGCTCTGGCTGACCGTCGTCTTCGCCAACCTGGCCGAGGCCGTCGCCGAGGGCCGGGGCAAGGCGCAGGCCGACACCCTGCGGAAGACCCGCTCCACGACCAGCGCCCGCCGGGTCCTGCGGTGGGACGCGTCCGACGCCGCTGCGCTGTCGAACGACACCGAGGAGGTCGCCTCGGTGGACCTCGCCAAGGGGGACGTCGTGGTGGTCGTCGCCGGCGAGGTGATCCCCGGTGACGGCGACGTCGTCGAGGGCATCGCCAGCGTCGACGAGTCGGCGGTCACCGGTGAGTCGGCGCCCGTCATCCGCGAGTCCGGCGGCGACCGCAGTGCCGTCACGGGCGGCACCCGGGTGCTGTCCGACCGGATCGTCGTCCGGATCACCTCGACACCGGGCGAGACCTTCATCGACCGGATGATCCGGCTCGTCGAGGGTGCTGCGCGGCAGAAGACGCCGAACGAGATCGCGCTGAACATCCTGCTCGCGTCGCTGTCGATCGTCTTCGTGATCGTCTGCCTGACGATGCAGCCCATCGCGGGGCTGGTCGGTGCGACCGTCAGCGTGCCGGTGCTCATCGCCCTGCTCGTCTGTCTCATCCCGACCACCATCGGGGCGCTGCTCTCCGCGATCGGCATCGCCGGCATGGACCGGCTCGTGCAGCACAACGTCCTGGCGATGTCCGGCCGCGCGGTCGAGGCCGCCGGTGACATCACGACGCTGCTGCTCGACAAGACCGGCACCATCACGTACGGCAACCGCCAGGCCTCGCGCGTGGTGCCCGTCCCCGGTGTGACCGAGGCGGAGCTCATGGAGGCCGCCGCGCTGTCGAGCGCCGCGGACAGCACGCCCGAGGGCCGTTCCATCGTCACGCTCGCCGAGCAGGACGGCATCGCGCCGGGCAACCCGGCGGGCGCGGTCGAGGTGCCCTTCACGGCGCAGACCCGCATGTCCGGGCTCGACCTGGCCGACGGGTCGCAGATCCGCAAGGGTGCGGCCGCGGCCGTGCTCGCGTGGGCGGGATCGACCGACGCGGCCGTCGTCGCGGCGATCGACACCGCGGTCGCCGAGATCTCCGACCAGGGCGGGACACCGCTCGTCGTCGGGCGCCGCTCGGCCTCGGGCTCCGTCGCGCTGCTCGGCGTCGTGCACCTCAAGGACGTCGTGAAGGACGGCATGGCCGAGCGCTTCGCCGAGCTGCGGTCGATGGGCATCCGCACGGTGATGATCACCGGCGACAACCCCCGCACCGCCGCCGCGATCGCCGCCGAGGCCGGGGTGGACGACTTCCTCGCCGAGGCCACGCCGGAGGACAAGCTCGCCTACATCCGCAAGGAGCAGGAGGGCGGCAACCTCGTCGCGATGACCGGTGACGGCACGAACGACGCCCCCGCGCTGGCGCAGGCCGACGTCGGCGTCGCGATGAACACCGGCACCACCGCTGCGAAGGAGGCCGGCAACATGGTCGACCTCGACTCCGACCCGACGAAGCTCATCGACGTCGTCCGGATCGGCAAGCAGCTGCTCATCACCCGCGGGGCACTCACCACGTTCTCGATCGCCAACGACGTCGCGAAGTACTTCGCGATCATCCCCGCGATGTTCCAGGCGGCGTTCCCCGGCCTGGCGGCGCTGAACGTCATGGGTCTGCACAGCCCGTCGTCGGCGATCCTGTCGGCCGTCGTGTTCAACGCGCTCGTCATCGTGGCGCTCATCCCGCTGTCGCTGCGCGGCGTCAAGTACCGCGCCGCCTCGGCGTCGTCCGTCCTCGGACGCAACCTGCTCGTCTACGGGCTCGGCGGCGTCATCGTCCCCTTCATCGGCATCAAGGCGATCGACCTCGTGGTCGGTCTCATCCCGGGGTTCTAGACCATGGCTTCCTCATCACGTTCCTTCTTCCGCTCCACCGGTGTGGCCGTGCGCCTCACCCTGCTGTCCACCGTCGTGCTCGGCATCGCCTACCCGCTCGCGGTGTGGGGCGTCGGCCAGGCCGCCTTCCACGACCAGGCGAACGGCTCGATGGTCACCGACTCGTCGGGCACGGTCGTGGGCTCGTCGCTCATCGGGCAGTCGTTCTCCGGGAAGGGCGCCGACCGCTGGTTCCAGTCGCGTCCGAGCGCCGCTGGCGACGACGGCTACGACGCGAACGCCTCGTCCGGCTCGAACCTCGGACCGAACAACCCCGACCTGCTGAAGAGCATCGAGGAGCGCCGGGCCGCCGTGGCGAAGGCCGACGGGGTCAGCGAGGCCGAGGTGCCCGCCGACGCGGTGACCGCGTCGGGCTCCGGCCTCGACCCGGACATCAGCCCGGAGTACGCGCTGCAGCAGGTGTCCCGGGTGGCCGAGGCCCGGGGGCTGTCGGAGTCCACCGTCCGCGCGCTCGTGCAGCAGCACACCGAGTCCCGGCAGGCCGGGTTCCTCGGCGAGCCGGTCGTGAACGTCCTCGAGCTGAACCTCGCGCTGGCGAAGGCGGCCTGACCCCTTCCGACGGAACCAGGTTCCGGACACAGCACCGCGCAACTTCCTGGTGCAGTGTCCGGAACCTGGTTCCGCGGGCACCACCACCGACACCACCACAGCGACAAGCGAGAGGATGAGCACGTGAAGCGCGGGAAACTCCGGGTGCTGCTCGGCGCCGCTCCTGGTGTCGGCAAGACCTACACGATGCTCGAGGAGGGCCACCGGCTCCGCGCCGAGGGCCGGGACGTCGTCGTCGCCGTCGTCGAGACCCACGAGCGAGCCGCAACAGCAGCGCTGGTCGACGGCCTCGAACTCGTCCCACGCCGGGTCGTCGAGCACCGCGGCGTCGCCCTCGACGACATGGACCTCGACGCGGTCGTGGCCCGGGCGCCCGACGTCGCGCTCGTCGACGAGCTCGCCCACACGAACGCCCCCGGCAGCCCGAACGAGAAGCGCTGGCAGGACGTCGAGGTGCTCCTCGCCGCCGGCATCAGCGTCATCTCGACGGTCAACATCCAGCACATGCAGTCCCTCGGGGACGTCGTCCGCGAGATCACCGGCACCGTGCAGCGCGAGACCGTGCCCGACGCCGTGGTCCGCGCCGCCGACCAGATCGAGGTCGTCGACCTGTCCCCGGCATCGCTGCGCGAACGACTGTCGGACGGGCTGGTCTACCCGGCCGCCCGCATCGACGCCGCGCTGTCGAACTACTTCCGGCTCGGCAACCTCACCGCGCTCCGCGAGATCGCCCTGCTCTGGCTCGCCGACGAGGTCGACGATGCGCTCAAGGCCTACCGCGCCGAGCACGGCATCGACCATCGGTGGGAGACCCGCGAGCGCGTGCTCGTCGCGCTCACCGGCGGCCCGGAGGGCGAGACCCTGCTGCGCCGGGGTGCCCGCATCGCGGCCCGCAGCGCCGGTGGGGAGCTCGCGGCCGTCCACGTCACCACGAACGACGGGCTGCGCGAACGCCACCCCGGTGCGCTCGGCAAGCAGCGCGCCCTGCTCGAACAGCTCGGCGGGACCTACCACCAGGTGGTCGGTGACGACGTGCCGTCGACCCTGGTCCGGTTCGCGAAGTCGGTGGACGCCACTCAGATCGTCATCGGTGTCAGCCGCCGCAGTCGTCTCGCCGCCGCGCTCACCGGTCCGGGCATCGGCAACACGGTCGTCCGCGAGTCCGGCGACATCGACGTGCACGTCGTCACCCACGAGCGGGCAGGCGGCGGCTTCGCCCTGCCGAAGCTCGGCGGCAGCCTGTCGCGGGGCCGGATCGCCGCCGCGTTCGCGGTCTCGCTGGTCCTCGGCCCGCTGCTGACCTGGCTGCTGTCGTTCGGCAACGACCCCGACGCCATCACGGTGGACGTGCTGTCGTACCAGCTGCTCGTGCTCGTCGTCGCGCTGATCGGCGGGATGTGGCCGGCGGTCTTCACCGCCGTGCTGTCCGGGCTGAGCCTCGACTACTTCTTCGTGCAACCCCTCTACATGGTCACCGTCCAGCAGCCGTGGCACCTCGTGGCGCTCGTGATGTACGTCATCAGCGCCGTGCTGGTCAGCTTCGTGGTCGACCGGTCCGCCCGTCGCAGCCGCGCGGCACGTCGTGCCGCCGCCGAGTCCGGACTCCTGGTCGGGATCGCCGGCAGCGTCCTCCGCGGCGACGACGCCCTGCAGGCGCTGCTCGACCGCACCCGCGAGGCCTTCGGCTTCACCGGCGTGCGGATCCGTCAGGGCGACGAGGTGCCGGCCACGTCGGGGACGTTCGCCAACGTGGCGGACGCGACCACGAGCCTCCCGTCCGGCGCCGTCCTCGAGTTCGCCGGCGCGCCCGACGACCCGACCCAGCGCCGACTGCTGCGCGTCGTCGAGCAGCAGCTCGACGCCGCCGTCGAGCACCGGCGTCTCACCCGCACCGCGGTCGACGCGGAGCGGATCGCCGCGGCGGACCGCGTCCGGAGCGCCATCCTGGCGGCCGTCGGGCACGACGTGCGCCGACCGATCGCGGCGGCGTCCGCTGCCGTCCAGACCCTGCACGCCTCCGACATCGAGCTCTCGCCGGCCGACCGGGAGGCACTGCTCACCACCGCCGACGAGAGTCTCCGTCAGCTGGCGGTGCTGCTGGCCGACCTGCTCGACGTCAGTCGCGTGCAGGCCGGTGTCCTCGCCGTCAACCCACTGCCGACCGCCCTCGAGACGGTCGTCGCCCCCGCGCTCGACGAGCTCGAACTCGGCCCGGACGACGTCGACCTCGACCTGCCGGCCGACCTGCCGCCCGTCCTCGCCGACCCCGGACTGCTGCAGCGCGTCGTCGTGAACCTGCTCGCCAACGCCAGCCGCTACGCGCCGGAGGGCACGCGCGTCCGCGTCGCGGCGAGCGCCTTCGGCGGCGGCGTCGAGCTGCGCGTCGCCGACCACGGCCCGGGCATCCCCGAGGACCGACGCGGCGAGGTGTTCCAGCCCTTCCAGCGACTCGGCGACACCGACAACGAGACCGGGCTCGGACTCGGGCTGGCGCTCGCGCGCGGCTTCACCGAGGGCATGGGCGGCACGATCGAGGTCGACGACACCCCGGGCGGCGGGCTCACCGTCGTCGTGCGGCTGCCGATCGCCGGACACCTGGGAGTGGATGTCAAGTGAGCACGAAGGTCCTCATCGCCGACGACGACGCACAGCTCGTCCGGGCCCTGTCCGTCACGCTCGCCGCCCGCGGCTACGACGTCGTGACCGCGCGGGACGGCCGGGCCGCGATCGACGCGGTGATCACCGAGCGGCCGGACATCGTGATGCTCGACCTCGGCATGCCCCGGCTCGACGGCATCGGCGTGCTCGAGGGCATCCGTGCGTGGTCGCAGGTGCCCGTGCTCGTGCTCTCCGGTCGGACCGACTCGTCCGACAAGGTCGACGCGCTCGACGCCGGGGCGGACGACTACGTGACGAAGCCCTTCCAGATGGACGAGCTGCTCGCCCGGCTCCGCGCACTCGGTCGGCGGCAGGCGACGGCCGCGGCGAGTGCGGGTGTGACGCCGACGGTGACGATCGGCGACCTCGTCGTGGACCTCGTCGCGAAGCAGGTCACGCCGCCGACGGGTCCGACGATCCGGCTCACCCCGACCGAGTGGCGGCTGCTCGAGGTCCTCGTCACGAACCCCGGGCGGCTGATGACCCGCGAGATGCTCCTGACCGAGGTCTGGGGCCCGACGCACGGCAACGACTCCGGCTACCTGCGGCTCTACATGGCGCAGCTGCGGCGGAAGCTCGAGCCGGAGCCGTCGCACCCTCGGTACCTGGTGACCGAGTCGGGGATGGGGTACCGGTTCGACCCGCACGGGGCGTGACGGCCCGTGGCGGGCAGGTGGCGGGAGGCTGTCGCGTCCCTGTCGTGTCCCTGTCGTGGTGCTGTCGTGGTGCTGTCGCCCCGGTCGTTCCTAGGCTCGGCACCATGAACGAGATGCGGATCGCCACCCTCCGACGAGAGCGTGGCTGGACCCAGGAACGCCTGGCCGAGACGAGCGGCGTCGCCGTCCGGACGGTGCAACGCCTCGAGGGCGGCAACGACGCGAGCCTCGAGACCCTCTCCGCGATCGCCCGTGCGCTCGAGGTGCCGGTGCGGGAGCTCTTCGCGCAGGACGACCCCGCCGAGCTGGAGCCCGGCGTCCGCGGGCTCGACGAGCGGACCGCGGCGGCGGAGGCCGCGGCTGCTGCTGCTGCGACCCAGCAGGCTGCTCGGGACCGGTTCGTGGCCGGCTTCTGGTCGTTCTCGAACGCGGTCGGCGTCGTGTTCGGCATCGTCACCGTCCTGCTCCTGGTCCTGCACGTGTGGTCCCCGCTGGTGTTCCTGCTCGTCGGTGCGTACTGGGCGGTCCGGCGTCCGGTCGGGTGGTTCCTGCTCGAAGCGGTGCTGGGTGCGCGGCTCGACCGGCGCTGGCCGCTCTCGACCGCGACCGCCGTGCCGGTCCGTGCCGCGCGTTGAGCCGACCCCCGTCCGCGTCGGACCGGACGACGTCGACGACGTGCACGCCTTCCTGTCGGCGTGCGACCTGACGGTCGCCGGGTTGGCCGATCAGGGCGTGCACCTCTGGGCCGTCCGTGACAAGGCGGGCGCCGTCGTCGGGACCACCGGCTACGAGACCGGACCGGACGGGAGGCACGCCCTCCTCCGCAGCGTCGCCGTCGGACCGGCGCTGCGCGGCTCCGGCCGCGGGGCGGCGCTCGCCCGGTTCGCGATGGCCGAGGCGGCTGCTGGCGGGGCACGGCGGGCCTGGCTGTTCAGCCGCCGGTCCGGCCCGTTCTGGCAGGGGCTCGGCTTCGTGCCGGCCGACCGCGAGGAACTCGTGACCGTGCTCGCCGACACGACCCAGGTCGAGCTGTTTCGGACGACCGGGCAGCTCGCGCGCGAGGTCGCCTGGAGTCGGCCGCTGGTCTCCCTGGCCTCGGTCCCTTAGGCGCGTCCAAGGCTGCGCCGACGATCCGCGCACGTGGGGATCGCACGCTCGGGGGCATGACCGACACGATCCCCGCCGAGCGCCCGCGCCTCCTGCCACCACCGACCCGCGACCGACCGGCAGTCCGCGAGCGGCTGGCGGCGCTGGTCCGCGGTCGCGCCGACGCCGCGCGGTGGGAGCGCCCGGCGTTCCTCGGGCTGCTGCTGGTCACCGGCGTGCTCTACGTCGCGAACCTCGGCGTGAACGGCTGGGCGAATGCGTTCTACTCCGCGGCCGTGCAGGCGGGGAGCCAGAGCTGGGAGGCGTTCTTCTACGGCTCCTCCGACGCCGCGAACGCGATCACGGTCGACAAACCGCCGGCGTTCCTCTGGGTGATCGGCATCTCCGTCCGGCTGTTCGGGCTGAACTCGTGGTCGATCCTCGTGCCGCAGGCGCTCATGGGCGTCGCGTCGGTGGCGGTGCTGTACCGGATCGTCCGGCGCCGCTTCTCGGCCGGCGCGGCACTGACCGCGGGGGCCGTGCTCGCGACGACGCCGGTCGCGACCCTGATGTTCCGCTACGACAACCCGGACGCCCTGCTCGTGCTGCTCACCGTCGGGGCGATCGCCCTGACGCTGCGCGGCATCGAGTCCGGGCGGATGCGGTGGGTGGTCTGGGCCGGGGTGCTCGTCGGGCTCGGGTTCCTGACGAAGCAGCTGCAGGCGTTCCTCGTGCTGCCGCCCCTGGTCGGCGTGTACCTCGTCGCGTCATCCCGCCCGGTGTTCCGGCGGGTCGGGCACCTGCTCGCGGCGGCGCTCGCCGTGGTGGTCTCCGCGGGGTGGTGGGTCGCGATCGTCGAGCTCGTCCCGGCCTCGGCGCGCCCGTACGTCGGCGGGTCGCAGACGAACAGCTTCCTCGAGCTGACCTTCGGCTACAACGGCCTCGGGCGGGTCACGGGCGACGAGACGGGGAGCGTCGTGCCGGGCGGGGCGACCGGAGCGGGGTCGTGGGGCTCGACCGGCCTGACCCGGTTGTTCGGCTCGGAGTTCGGCACGCAGGTGACCTGGCTGCTGCCGACCGCGCTCGTGCTGCTCGTCGTGTCCCTCGTCGCGGTCGGGGTCCGTCGGCGCCGCGACCCGCGGCTCACGACCGTCCTGGTGCTCGGCGGCTCGCTGCTCGTCACCGGTCTGGTCTTCAGCTTCATGGGCGGGATCTTCCACCCGTACTACACGGTGGCGCTCGCTCCGTACATCGCCGGGTTGGTCGGCATCGGCGCCGGGCTCCTGTGGCAGCGCCGCGACGTGCTCGCCTGGCGCATCGTCGCGGCGGCGGTCGTGGCGGTCTCCGGTGCCTGGTCGTTCGTCCTGCTCTCCCAGGCGTCGTCGTGGCAGCCGTGGATCCGCTGGGTCGTGCTCGCTGCGACCGTGGTCGGGGCGGCGCTCGTCGTGCTGCCGCCTCGGGGGCGTGGACTCGCCGGAGCGACCGTCGCGACGGTGCTCGTCGCGGCGCTGCTCGGGCCGACGGCGTTCTCGGTGCAGACCACCACGGTCGGGCACACGGGCGCGCTCCCGTCGGCCGGGCCGAGCGTCACGACGAGCGGGTTCGGCGGCGGCCGTGGCGGCATGCCCGGCGGCCAGGGTGGGCCCGGCGGTCAGGGCGGTGCCGGCGGCCAGGGTGCGCCCGGCGGTCAGGCAGCGCCGGGCGGTCAGGGTGCACCCGGTGGAGCACCGGGCGGCCAGAACGGCCAGAACGCAACCGGCCAGAACACGACCGGCCAGGGCGCTGCCGGCCCGGGGGCCGCGGGCGGCACGACCGACGGCGGTGGGAACGCCCCCGGCGGCGGCACGAACCTGCTCGGCGGCTCGACCGAGGTGTCCGACGAGGTCGTAGCCGCGCTCTCCGCCGACGCCGACGAGTACACCTGGGCCGCCGCGACCGTCGGGTCGAACAGCGCCGCGACCTACCAGCTCGCCACCGGCGACCCGGTCATGGCGATCGGCGGCTACAACGGCACCGACCCCGCGCCGACCCTCGCGGAGTTCCGGGCCCTCGTCGCCGCGGGGAGGATCCACTGGTTCATCGGCGGCGCATCGCAGTCGGGCGCGGGCAGCAGCACCGGGAGCGACGCCACCGAGCAGATCGCCGAGTGGGTCGCCGCCCACTACGAGGCGACGACGGTGGACGGCGTGACGATGTACGACCTCACGCCGGCATCCTGACCACGGAGACCGACGGTACCGCCCGCGTCCTGCGGACAGGACGCGAGCGGTACCGTCGATCCGTGACCATCGACCTGCGCCGGGTGACCGCCGACGACTGGGCGCTCTGGCGGCCGGTCCGCCTCGCCGCCCTCGCGGACGCGCCGCAGGCGTTCGGCTCCCGCCTCGAGGACTGGCAGGGCGCCCCGGAGCACCGCTGGCGCACTCGCCTGTCACTACCGAGAGCGGTCGACCTGCTCGCGGTCGAGGGCGACGTCCCGGTCGGGATGGCGAGCGGGGTCCCGGACCCGGACGACCCCGCGCTCGCCGAGGTGATCTCGATGTGGATCGCGCCGGACGCCCGCGGCCGGGGGACCGTCGCGCTCCTGGTCGACGCGATCGCCGAGTCACTCGTCGCGCAGGGGGTCGAGCGCCTCGAGCTGTCCGTGATGCCCGACAACGGCCGCGCCCGCCGGGCGTACGAGCGGATCGGCTTCACCGCGACGGACACCCCCGGCGGCCTGCTGCCGGACGGTCGGCGCGAGACGGTCATGCGCCGCGACCTCACCGCCGAGCGCACGCTCCTGGCCTACGAGCGGGGCGCCGATCGCTACGCCGAGCGGACCGACGACCACCGCGCCGGGCTCGTCGACGACCTGCTCGCGCTCGTGCCCGACGGCGCCCGCGTCCTGGAGCTCGGCTCCGGCCCCGGGCGGGACGCCGACGCCCTCGAGTCGGCGGGCCTGCGCGTCGACCGGACGGACGGCAGCGCCGCGTTCGTGGAGCGCCTGCGTGCCGACGGCCACGACGCCCGCGTGCTCGACGTCCGCCGCGACGGCTGGGGCGGCCCGTACGACGCCGTCTTCGCGAACGCCGTGCTGCTGCACGTCCCACGCTCGGACACCGCCGCCGTGCTCGAGCGCGCGCGCGACGCGGTCCGCCCCGGAGGTGTCCTCGCGGCGACGGTGAAGCGGGGCGACGGGGACGGGGACGGGGACGGCTGGAGTGACCGCAAGCTCGCCGACCCCCGCTGGTTCACCTACTGGGACGAGGACGGCCTCGCCGCTGTGGTGACGAACGCCGGGTGGGCTGCCGTCGACGTGCGCGAGACCACCCGCCCCGGCGCCGAGGAGCGCTGGCTGACCGTGACGGCCCGTCGGCCGGACGAGGACCGACCCGACGAGGATGACCGACCGTGAACCGAGCACTCCGCTGGACCGCCTGGATCGTCACCGTCGTGGTGCTGCTCGCGGTCGTCTTCCTGGTGTACGCGAACACCGTCATGCAGGGCACCCGGAGCGCCGCGCTGCAGGTCTGGCGCGACGACCGCGTGGCCGTCCGCGACGTCGGCGACAGCATCGTGATGACCCCGACGGGCAGCGACGACGGCAGGGGGATCGTCTTCATCCCGGGCGCGAAGGTCGACCCGTACGCGTACATGGCGACCTTCCGGCAGGTCGTCGCCTCGGGCACCACCGTCGTCATCACGAAGCCGACGCTCAACCTGGCGTTCTTCGACATCCGACCGCTGGCGACCTTCGAGGCGCACGCCCCGGACGTCCGCACGTGGGCGGTCGGCGGGCACTCCCTCGGCGGGGTCCGCGCGTGCCAGCTCGCGCAGGACGCCGACGGGCTGCTCCTGCTCGGCAGCTACTGCGCGAACGACATCGCCCGCTCGTACGTCCAGGTCCTCAGCGTCTCCGGCTCACGCGACGGGCTCTCCACACCGGACAAGGTCGCCGCCGCCCGGCACCTCCTCCCGACCACAGCGACCCTGGTCGAGATCGAGGGGGCGAACCACGCCGACTTCGGCGCCTACGGCGACCAGCCGGGCGACCGCACCGCGACGATCCCGCGTGCAGACGCGCGGGTGCAGATCAGCGCGGCGATCGAGGACTGGGTGCGCACCCTCGGTTGAGCCGAGCGGACGACGGACTGGAGGCTCGGTGCCAGCTGGTACCCAGCCTCCCGTCCGTCTCGTGGTCCGATCCCGTCAGTGGATGCGGCCCGCCTCGTGGTCGCGGCCGGTCCGGCGACCCGTCGCGCGGGCGACGAAGTACAGCACCACGCCCACGGCCAGCAGCATCGCGGCGTACAGCCACACCTGCCCGCTCTGCTGCGTGAGCAGCAGGACGCAGGACGCCACCCCGAGCACCGGCACCCACGTCCACACCCGGAAGTGGTCGTGCTCGACGCGGTCCGTCCGCAGCACCAGGACCGCGACGTTCGTGCTGATGAACACGAAGAGCAGCAGGAGCACGACCGTCTCGGCGAGCGTGCCGACGTCGCCGACCAGGGTGAGGGCCATCGCGACGACGGTGGTCGCGACGATGGCGACCCACGGCGTCTTCCGGTTCGGCAGGACCCGGGCGAGCGGTCCGGGCAGCAGTCGCTGCTCCGCCATGCCGTAGGTGACGCGGCTGGCCGTGATCATCGTGAGGAGCGCGCCGTTCGCGACGGCGATCAGGGCGATGGTGCTGAACACCCAGTCGGGGATCGGGACGCCCGTGGCCGAGACGACCGCCAACAGCGGGCCGCTCGAGTCCGAGAGCTCCCCTGCGGGCAGGGCGATCGAGCTCGCCAGCGCGACGAGCACGTAGACGACGCCGGCCGTGGCGAGGGCGCCGAAGAGCGCGCGGGGGTAGACGCGGCGGGGCTCACGGACCTCCTCCGCGATGTTCGCCGAGGTCTCGAAGCCGACGAACGAGTAGTAGGCGACGATCGCGGCGCTCAGGGTGGCGAGCGCCGGGTTCGCCTCGGCGGGGAAGGCGCCGATGCGCGAGACGTCCCCGCCTCCGCCGCCGAGCATGACCGCGACCACGACGATGACGATGACGAGGCCGGAGACCTCGATGACCGTCATGACGACGTTGCTCTTCAGCGAGTCCGAGATGCCGCGGGCGTTCAGGCAGGCGATGAGCGCGAGGAACACGATCGCCGTCGGCACCGGTGGCAGGTCGACGAAGGTGCCGAGGTAGTCGCCCGCGAACGCCAGGGAGAGCCCGGCGGCGCTCGTCACCCCGGCGGCGAGCATGCTGAAGCCGACGAGGAACGACACGATCGGCGTCCGGTACGCCCGCTCGGCGAACACCGCGGCGCCGCCGGCCTTCGGGTACTTCGTCACGAGCTCGGCGTACGAGCCAGCGGTCAGCAGGGCCAGCAGCAGCGCCAGGACCAGCGGTGCCCAGAGCGCCCCGCCGACGTCCTTCGACAGGGTGCCCACCAGGGCGTAGATGCCGGCACCGAGGACGTCGCCCAGGATGAAGAGGAACAGGAGCGGGCCGGTGATCGCCTGCCGGAGCTTCGAGGCGGAGCCGTCCTGTGGGGGAGCGCTGGTGTCGCTGGTCATGCTGGTGCCTTCCGTCGCGCCCAACCTCGACGTGGGGTGGTCCGGGTCCTCTCGGAAGGTCCGCTCGGCGCGGTCGACGCCCGGGTGAACGGTTCTCCACAGCTTCCCCGCGAGCCTGAACGCCCGGGCTGGAGCGGTCCTAGACTCGGTCGGAGCCGAACCGCCCGCCGAGACCCTCGGTCGCGGGCGGACCGCCACCGAGACCAGAGGAACCCCGATGACGATGCCGGACCGGCGCACGCCCGCACGACTCGCTGACACCCGGGCACTCCTGTTCGACCTCGACGGCGTGCTGACCCCCACCGCCGACGTGCACATGCGCGCGTGGAGCCGCCTGTTCACGCCGTTCCTGGCCCAGCACGGCGTCGCGCCGTACACGGAGCAGGACTACTTCGACCACATCGACGGCAAGCCGCGCTACGACGGTGTGCGATCGCTGCTCGCGTCGCGGGGCATCGAGCTCCCGCAGGGCTCGCCCGACGACGCTCCGGGCAGCGACACCGTGTGCGCGCTCGGCAACCGGAAGAACGCCGAGTTCACGGCCGAGCTGACCGAACACGGCGTCGAGCCGTACCCGGGGTCGCTCCGGTTCCTCGTCGCCGCGATCGCCGCCGGCATGCAGGTCGCCGTCGTGTCGAGCTCGGCGAACGCGACGCAGGTCCTGCGCACGGCGGGCATCCTCGACCACTTCCCGGTGGTCGTCGACGGGCTCGTCGCGCGTCAGGACGGCCTGGCCGGCAAACCTGCACCGGACACCTACCTCGACGCGGCCGGGCGCTTCGGGTTCGCCCCTGCCGAGTGCGTCGTCGTCGAGGACGCCACGAGCGGGGTCGAGGCCGGCCGGAACGGCGCCTTCGGGCTCGTCGTCGGCGTCGACCGCGGTGCCGGCGCCGACGCTCTGCGCGAGCACGGCGCCGACGTCGTCGTCCAGGACCTCGCCGAACTGGTCGACCAGCTCCCGGCACCCCGCACCCACTAGCGTCCCGTCCCACCCGGAACGGCCCCGACGGCGTGGCCCGACCGTCCCGACCTGCCCACGACTCCTCCCTCCCACGGAGCACACGCCATGAACCCCATCACCTCCGACCCCCTCGACCGCGTCCGCTACCCGGTCGACGAGTGGGCGCTCGTCGAGACCGAGTACGCGCCGGACGAGCAGGGCGTCGCCGAGACCAACTTCGCGGTCGGCAACGGCTACCTCGGTCTGCGCGGCAACCTCGACGAGGGCCGCGGCGGCGTGCAGTACGGCACGTACGTCAACGGCTTCCACGAGACCTGGCCGATCCGGCACGCCGAGGACGCCTTCGGCTTCGCCAAGACCGGGCAGACGATCATCAACGCGCCCGACGCCAAGGTCATCCGGCTGTACGTCGACGACGAGCCGCTCGTGCTGGCCGAGGCCGACATCCTCCGGCACACCCGACGGCTCGAGTTCCGCGGCGGGTACCTGTACCGCGAGACCGAGTGGTCGACGCCCTCCGGCAAGCGCGTGCTCATCCGTGCCCGCCGGCTCGTCTCGTTCACCGACCGGCACCTCGCCGTCATCGACTACGAGGTCACCGTGCTCGACGGCGACGCGTCGATCCTGCTCTCGAGCCAGGTCCTCAACCGGCAGGACGTGCAGGACGAGTACCACGCGGGCATGCGCGCCGCGGCGAACGCCTTCGACCCCCGCAAGGCCGAGGCGTTCACGGAGCGCGTGCTCGAGCCCGTGATCAAGCGCAGCACGGGTGGGCGGTCGCTGCTCGGGTACCAGGCGGCGAGCTCGGGCATGACGATCTGCGTCGGTGTCGAGCACCACCTGGAGACCGAGAACCCCTGGGACGAGGCCTCGTCGATCGAGGACGACCTCGCCAAGCACGTCTACCGCGTGCAGGCCCGTGCCGGGGTGCCGATCCGCCTCGTGAAGCACATGGTCTACCACACGTCCCGCGGGGTGCCGGCGCGCGAGCTCGCCGACCGGTGCGACCGGACGCTCGACCGTGCACGCGCCGAGACCGTCGAGCAGACCTTCGCCAAGCAGCGCGCGTGGATGGACGACTACTGGACGCGCAGCGACGTCGAGATCCCCGGGCAGCCGGCGATCCAGCAGGCCGTCCGGTGGAACCTGTTCATGCTCGCCCAGGCCACGGCACGCACCGACGGGCACGGCATCGCGGCGAAGGGCGTCACGGGCTCCGGGTACGGCGGTCACTACTTCTGGGACATGGAGATCTACGTCCTGCCGTTCCTGTCGTACACGGCGCCGATCGTCGCGCGGAACGCCCTCCGCTTCCGCTACAACATGCTCGACGCCGCCCGGTCGCGGGCGCGGGAGCTGAACCAGCGCGGGGCGCTCTTCCCGTGGCGGACGATCAACGGCGAGGAGTCGTCGGCCTACTACGCGGCCGGCACCGCGCAGTACCACATCGATGCGGACATCGCGCATGCGCTGATGCAGTACGTGCGGGCCTCCGGCGACACCGACTTCCTGAAGCGCGGGGCGATCGACATCCTGGTCGAGACCGCCCGCCTGTGGTCCGACCTGGGCTTCTGGCGCTCGAACGGCGACAAGAAGTTCCACATCGACGGCGTCACCGGACCCGACGAGTACACGACCGTCGTCGACGACAACCTCTACACGAACGTGATGGCGCGGGCGAACCTGTGGTTCGCGGTCAACGCCTGCCGGCAGCTCGCGACCGACGACCCGGAGGAGTACGGCCGCATGGTCCGGCGCACCGGGCTCGTCGACGACGAGGTCACCGAGTGGGAGCACGCCGCCGAGTCGATGGAGATCCCCTTCGACCCGCACCGCGGCATCCACCCCCAGGACGCCCAGTTCCTCGACAAGGAGCTCTGGGACCTCGAGAACACCCCCGAGTCGAAGCGGCCGCTGCTGCTGCACTACCACCCGCTGGTCATCTACCGGTTCCAGGTGCTCAAGCAGGCGGACGTCGTGCTCGCGCTGTTCCTGCAGGGCCACGAGTTCACGGCCGCCGAGAAGCGTCGCGACTTCGACTACTACGACGCCCTGACGACCGGTGACTCGACGCTCTCCGCCGTCGTGCAGTCGATCATGGCGGCCGAGGTCGGCTACCACGACCTGGCGGCGCAGTACTTCCTGACCGCGCTCTACGTCGACCTCGCCGACCTGCACGGCAACACCTCCGACGGTGTGCACATCGCGTCGACCGGCGGCATCTGGGGTGCGCTCGTGAACGGCTTCGGCGGCATGCGCGACCACGGCGGCCGGATGACGTTCAACCCGCGGCTACCGAAGGACTGGGACCGCCTGACCTACCGCATCCAGGTGCACGGGTCGCGCGTCCGGGTCGACCTCGAAGAGGACGCGATGACCTTCACGGTGGAGACCGGCGACGGCTTCACCGCGTGGGTGCACAACCAGCAGTGGGACATCACGGCCGGTGCGCCGACGGTCGTGCCGCTTGCCCACCACGGGCCGCGGATGACCGGGCACGCCCCGACCACGAGCGACATCCAGGGCACGCTGCGGGCCGACGGTTCCGTCATCACGGCGTCGATCCCGATGATCTCCCTCGACCGCGACATGGACGTCGACGAGACCACCGCCTGACGGTCCGGTCTGGAGGCGCGGTGCGGGTCCGTCCCGCGCCGCGCCTTCGGCCTGCTCCCGCCTCCGCGCCGGTGGGGCCGGTCCGCTGGCCGCCCGTGCGTCCGCCTGCGCGTGCGTCCAGCCGCGAGCGGGCACCGTGGTCGTCCGTGCCCCCGGGCCGACGGCGTCTCCTGCGGCACGAGCAGTGCATCGAGAGGAGACACACATGGACAAGCGGTTCGAGGGCAGGGTCGCGATCGTCACGGGGGCCGGGTCCGGCATCGGCGAGGCCACCGCGCGGGCGTTCGTCGACGAGGGCGCGGACGTGCTGCTCGTCGACAGCGTCGAGGACAAGGTCCGTGCCGTCGCCGACAGCCTGCCGACCGGTCGTGCGGTCGCGCTGCAGGCCGACGTGGCCGACCCGGCAGCCTGGGAGACGATCGTGTCCGACGCGGTGGACCGGTGGGACCGCATCGACGTGCTCGTGAACAACGCCGGCACCTTCACCTCCGGCGACATCACCGACATCGAGCCCGACGAGTGGCACCGCGTCATCGAGACCGACCTGTCGAGCGTGTTCTACGGAACGCGAGCTGCACTGCCGTTCCTGCGGGAGACCAAGGGGTCGGTCGTGAACACGTCGTCGGTGTCGGGCATGGACGCCGACTGGCGGATGAGCCCGTACAACGCCGCGAAGGGCGGGGTCTCGAACTTCACGAAGGCCGCCGCGCTCGACAACGGGCAGTTCGGCGTCCGGGTGAACGCTGTCGCGCCGGGGCTGATCTGGACGGACATGACCGAGCAGCAGGCCGAGGACGAGGAACTCCAGCACAAGTTCGCCGAGCGGGTCTCGCTCGGTCGTGGTGGGCGGTCGGAGGAGGTCGCCGCGGCGGTGCTGTTCCTGGCGAGCGACGCGGCGTCGTACATCACGGGCGCGGTGCTGCCGGTCGACGGCGGCACCACCGCGAGCAACGGGCAGCCCGCGCAGTCCTGACGCCCCTCGCGCGGCTCAGAGCAGCTTGCGCAGGGTGTTCACGTTGCGGGTCGTCGTCGTGCGCTTGAAGCGTGCGGCGGCGGCCCGCTTCGCGAAGGCGGTTTCGGTGCTCGACCCCTTCGGACAGGACCAGTAGACGACCCCGTCCCCGCGTACCAGCCGCTCGACGGCGTCGTCGGTGTCGAGGTCGGCGATCAGCTCGTCGAGCGCGGTGTCGTCAGACCCGAAGACCGCGTAGTCGTGCCGGTCGGGTGCGGACCCGAACGGGAACCCCTCGACGATCGCGGCCAGTCGTTCGTGCGGCACGAGGACGATCCAGGCGTCGTACCCGAACCGGTCCCGCAGCCCCTGCTCCACGGCAGCCTGCACCTCCGACGCCTCGCCCGGTGCGGTGAAGACGACGTTGCCCGAGGCCAGGACCGTCCGCACGTCCGCGTACCCGAGCTCCCGGAACACCGCCGCGAGGTCGGCGTTCCGGATCGTGATGCCGCTGACGTTCACCCCGCGCAGCAGCGCGACCCACCTGGCCATGCCGGAACCGTAGCGCGCTCACCAGGCGCGGGGCGAGCCTCCAGAAGGACTCACAAGAACCATTGCGCAAGAAGTCTTGCACAACATATTTTGTGCATCTATGGTCGAGCCATGGACGTGCAGCGACTCGACGACGCGGCGCAGATGCGTGCGCTCTCCCACCCCACCCGGCTGCGGCTCGTGGGGTTGCTGCGGACCGGCGGCCCGCAGACCGCGGCGATGCTCGGCGACCAGGTCGACGAGGCGCCGGGGACGATCAGCTACCACTGCAAGCGCCTGGCCGACGCCGGCTTCATCGAGCCCGCGCCGGAGCTCGGTACCGACCGACGCGAGCGCTGGTGGCGGGCGGTCGCGCAGCACACGTCGTGGAACCTCGCGGACGGGTTCGACGACCCTGACCGCATGCTCGCCGGCACCGCGCTCGACCGCACCGTCGCGCAGGCGTACGCCGACGAGTACCGGGCGTTCCTCGACCAGGTGCCGGCGCTCGGACGCGAGTGGGTGGCGGCATCGAACAGCGGTGACCGGACCCTCCGGCTGACCGTCGGCGAGCTGCAGGCCCTCGGCAGCGAGCTGCAGGGCGTCCTGGACCGGTGGGAGGCACGGAGCGCCGAGCACGAGCCGGGCGACGGTTCCGAGCGCGTGACCGCGGTCGTCCAGAGCTACCGGTCGGCGCGCCCGTGAACGCGCACTGGCGGCTGCGGTCGCTGCTCGCGG
Source organism: Curtobacterium sp. SGAir0471 (assembly GCF_005490985.1). Lineage (NCBI taxonomy): Bacteria > Bacillati > Actinomycetota > Actinomycetes > Micrococcales > Microbacteriaceae > Curtobacterium > Curtobacterium sp. SGAir0471. Next base: position 3,392,946 of record NZ_CP027869.1, on the reverse strand, counting down.
TGCAGGTCGTGTCGCGGACGGGCAACGTCGCCACGACCATCGCCGTGCCGTTCGTCGTGCTGTCCCGCGGCGGCTCGGCGACGGACGTCGGCATCGCGGCGTTCGCGGCGACGGTCCCGATCGTCCTCGGTGGGGCGTTCGGCGGCGTGCTCGTCGAGCGCTTCGGCTTCGTCCGGTCGAGCGTGACGTCCGACCTGGTCAGCGCTGCGACCCTCGTCGCGATCCCGCTCCTGGCGTGGACCGTCGGGCTGCCGTCCTGGGCCCTGCTCCTGCTCGTGTTCCTCGGCGGCCTGTTCGACACCCCGGGGGAGTCCGGCCGACGGGTGCTCCTGCCCGGGCTCGCGACGGCTGCGGGCATCCCGCTCGAACGCGCCGTCGGGCACTTCGAGGCGTCGGTCCGGTTCTCGGTGCTGCTCGGGGCGCCCGCGGCCGGCCTGCTCGTCGGGGCGGTCGGACCGCTGCCGGCGCTCGCGGTGACGGCCGGTGTGTTCACGGCGGCGGCCGTGCTCGCTGCCCTGACGCTCCGCGGTGCGACGGTGCACCCGGAACCGGACGCAGCGCCCGTCGAACCGTCCGCCGGGTACTGGCGCGACCTGGCGTCGGGACTCCGTTTCTGCGCGCGGGACCCGCTCTTCCGGCTCGTCATCGCGCTCGTGCTCGTCACGAACCTGCTCGACGCCGCGCGGTCGACGGCCCTGCTCCCGCTCTACGCCGACCAGCTGCTCGACGGGGCGCAGTCGCTCGGGATCGTCAGCGGCACCTACGGTGGAGCGGCCTTCCTCGGATCGCTCGCATTCGGGTACGTCGCGCACCGGGTGCCGCGACGGATCACGTTCGTGGTGTGCTTCGTCCTGGCCGGCGGGCCGTCGCTCGTGGTCCCGGCACTCGGGCTCGGGCTGCCGTGGGTGCTCGGCGCGTGCGTGCTGTCGGGGCTGGCGGCGGGTGCGCTCAACCCGATCCTCGGGGCCGTGGAGCTCGAGCGCATCCCGTCGCACATGCGGGCCCGCGTGTTCGGGCTCCTGTCGGCGGGATCGTGGGCGGGCATCCCGCTCGGTGGGCTCTTCGGGGGCATCGCTGCGGACGGCATCGGCGTGACGGCGACGTTCGGGGTCGTGGCGGCGGTGTACACGGTCGTGACGCTGTCGCCGTTGCTCGGAGGGTCCTGGCGGTTGATGGAGCGCCGGCCGGTCGTCGCGGAGGCGTCGGCAGCGAGTCCCCCGGTCCCCACGACGGCGCGCTGAGGTCTTGAGTTCGGAACGTGTTCTGAATAGCATCGGTCCATGACCCTCGTTGCTCCCCCTCGTCGCCGGCGCTCAGTCCAGTCGTCCGACCTGTCCCGACACGCGAAGGACGTGTTCGCGGCGGCCGAGGTCGAGCCGCTCGAGGTGACTCGTCGGGACGGCAAGCCGCTCGTCCTCACGACCAAGGAGCGCTCCGACGACGACGAGGCGGTGCTCGACATCGCTGCGCAGCTGATCGCCGCCATGACCGTGAACGTCGAGCTCCCGCTGGAGGACCGGCTCGCGATCCCCTACCCGTGGCTGAAGCTCCTCAGCTCCGATGACCAGGTCCGCTTCGCGAAGGAGATCACCGAGATCGCTCGCGGATCCTTCTCGTTGCGTCAACCGCGCACGCTCCTGCTGGAGATGCAGGCGTGGCGGAACTCCGCCGAAGCGATCGCCGCCGGCTGGGATCGTCCGGACCCGCAGCTCCTCGACGAGCCGATCGCTGTCGAGCGCCCCTGACGAGCCGTGGCACGCCGGACCACGGTGCCGCGACCGGTCCGCACCACGGAGTACTCGCTCGTGTTCCTCACCCGGGCGGCAGAACTGGGATGGCGTGACCTCGTGGCGACCCAGCGCAACGCCGTGGCGGACGCCTGGGACCGTCTGACGAGCGATCCCCTCACCGATGACCTGGCGTGCCACGCGCTGCGGGGAGAACTGAGGACGGTCGTGCACTCCGGGCGCGCGTGGACCCGGCGACAGATCGAGCTCAAGCGTGGCGCCCGGATCTGGTTCACCGTGGACGAGGCGGAACGGATGGTCGGTGTGATCGCCGTGCACACGCATCACCCGAACGCCACGAAGTGACGCATCCGGCGCGGCGGTCCCGCACTTGCTCGGAGCGACCCGAGCGACGCTCCGGTAGACGAGGAGCATGACGGACGAGCGCAACGACGACCAGGCAGCCGACGGACAGGGACCGGACGACGCACACGTGGTGCCCGAGGGGGTGTCCGAGGCGACGGTCGAGGCGCTCGGCACGCTGTCGGCCGCGCTCGAGGTGCTCGAGCACGCACGGGGCCTGCTCTACGGGTTCCACAGGCTGACCGGGACCGCGGACCTCAACCTCGGCGAGGCCGTCGAGCAGCTCCGGGAGGCCGGGCACACCGAACTGGCCGAGCGGATCGACACCGAGCTCGTCGGGCGCAACGTGATCGACGGGCGCTGGACGTTCCAGATCGTCGAGGACTACGACGACAACTACTACGCCCTCGCCAAGGAGCTCGAGCAGACCGCCCGCGACCAGCTCGTCGGCGGCAAGCGCCACCTGTACGAGGCGAGCATGAAGGAAGACCGGCGCACCGCGGGCCGACGCCGCCACGAGGCCAAGCCGGCTGACCTGCGGGACTGAGCCAGGGCCTCCCGGCCGGGCGCACACGGACCGTGTGATGCGCGAAAGCGACTGTCCTCGACGAACGGTTCGTCGAGGACTGTCGCTTTCGCGGGCCGGGCCGGGCCGGAACGGGCCGGAATGGAACGAAACGGAACGGAACGGAACGGAACGGGCCGGGGCCGACCCCAGCGTTACCCGACGCCGAGCAGCGCCTCGAGCGGCCCGCGCGCGAAGTACAGCAGGAAGCCCGCGGCGACGACGTACAGGAGCCACGAGACCTCTCGCCCGCGGCCGGACAGCAGCTTGATGAGCACCCAGCTGATGAAGCCCGCGCCGATGCCGTTCGCGATCGAGTAGGTCAGCGGCATCACGACGATCGTGAGGAACGCCGGCAGCGCGGCACCGAAGTCGCTCCACTCGATGTCCTTCACCTGCGCCACCATGAGCGCACCGACGACGACGAGCCCGGCGGCGGCAACCTCGAGCGGGACGACCTGGGTCAGCGGCGTGAGGAACATCGAGGCCAGGAACAGCAGACCCGTCACGACCGACGCCATGCCGGTGCGGGCACCCTCGCCGATGCCCGACGCCGAGTCGATGAACACCGTGTTCGACGACACCGAGGCGCCACCACCGGCGATCGCACCGGCACCCTCGACCACGAGCGCCGACTTCAGGCGCGGGAAGGTGCCGTCGGGCTTCGCGACACCGGCGGCCTTGGCGAGACCGGTCATCGTGCCCATCGCGTCGAAGAAGTTCGTGAAGACGAGCGTGAAGACGAGCATCGACGCGGCGACCGGGCCGATGCGGGTGAAGGCCCCGAAGACGTCGGCGTGTCCGACGAGCGACAGGTCCGGCAGGGCGAAGAGGGCGTTCGGCAAACCGGGGGCGTTGAGGTTCCAGCCGGTCGGTGAGTCGACCGAGGTGGGCACCTTGAAGATCGCCTGCAGGATGATCGCGACGATCGTCGTGCCGACGATGCCGATGAGCAGTGCGCCCTTCACCCGGCGGGCCATGAGCGTGCCGATGACGACCAGGCCGATCAGGAAGACGATGGTCGGCAGGGCCGCGACAGAGCCGTCCTCACCGAGCTGCAGCGGCGGCGAGGCGTTCTTGGTGGTGCGGACGAACCCCGAGTCGACCAGACCGATGAACGCGATGAACAGACCGATGCCGACGGTGATCGCGGCCTTGAGCTGCGCGGGGACGGCCGTGAAGATCATCGTCCGGATGCCGGTCAGGGCCAGGATGACGATCACGACGCCGTTGATGACGACGAGGCCCATCGCTTCGGCCCAGGTGACCTGGTGCACGACGCTCACGGCGAGGAACGAGTTGATGCCGAGGCCCGCTGCGATGCCGAACGGCAGGTTCGCGACGAGGCCCATCGCGATCGTCATCACACCGGCGACGAGACCGGTCGCGGCGGCGACCTGCGCGTTCTGCAACCAGCCGCCCAGGACGTCCTGCGGGGCCTGGTCCTGGCTGAACCCACCGAGGATCAGCGGGTTGAGGATGACGATGTAGGCCATCGTCACGAAGGAGACGAGACCACCACGGATCTCGCGGGGGATGCTCGACCCGCGTTGCGTGATCGAGAAGAAGCGGTCGAGGCCGGATGCGAAGCGGTTCCGGGGCGGGGTGTCGGTCTGCTGGGCGCTCACCGAACGAGTTTACAGAACGCTGGGAGTCCGAGCGGCTCGCATGTCGCTGCGCGGGCTCCGGCCGGGAGGCCCGGATCACCCACCCGGGGGACGGTGCGTCCGACAGATGGCCGCGTTCTCCGGCCAGTCCACGGTGTTGGATGAGTCCGTGAACGAACGACTGGACCGCGCGCGGGTCGAAGCCGCCGTGCGCGAGCTCCTCCTCGCCGTCGGCGACGATCCCGACCGTCCCGAGCTCGAACGGACCCCGGCTCGCGTCGCGGACTCGTACGTCGAGTTCTTCGCCGGCATGGGAGTCGACGCCACCGCGATCGCCCGATCCGGTGCCGTGCACTCCGAGGACGGCGAGCGCGGGCAGCTCGTGGTGGTCCGTGACGTGCGCTTCCGCTCGATGTGCGAGCACCACCTGCTGCCCTTCATCGGGGTCGCGCACCTCGCCTACGCACCGGGGGAGCAGCTCATCGGCCTCGGGACCCTGTCCCGCGTGCTCGACGCCGTGGCCTCGCGGCCGCAGCTGCAGGAGCGCCTCGGTGAGCAGGTCGCCGCAGCCGTCGCCGAGGGACTCGACGCCGACGGCGTGCTCGTCGTGCTCGACGCCACGCACCAGTGCGTCACCACCCGTGGCGAACGGCAGTCCGGCTCGTCGACGGTGACCGTCGCCGCGACCGGCAGCCTCGCCGAGGTAGCGGGACGCGCCGAGGCGATCGCCCTGATCGGTGCCGGTGCCGGTGCCGGGGCTGCCACGGGTGCCGGGACCGACCACGGGGCGGACGCATGACGACCGGGCGGCCGGCCACGAGCCTCCGGGCCGCGTCCTCCGCACCGGGCTGGGTGGTGCCCGACCTGCGCGACCCGGTGCGCACCATCGGGCGCCGCACCTTCGACTTCGACCACCGCGTCGCGGTGATGGCGATCGTGAACCGCACCCCGGACTCGTTCCACGACAAGGGCGCCACCTTCGCCCTCGATCGTGCTGTCGAGGCGGCCGTCCGCGCCGCCGACCAGGGCGCCGACTGGGTCGACATCGGCGGGGTGAAGTTCGCGCCGGGCCCGGAGCTGTCGGCGGACGACGAGATCGACCGGGTGCTGCCCGTCGTCTCCCAGCTCGCCGAGCAGTCCGACGTCGTGATCTCGGTCGACACCTTCCGGCCCGAGGTCGCGGCAGCGACGATCGCCGCCGGCGCCAGCGTCGTCAACGACACCACCGGCCTGTCGGACCCTCGGATGGCGTCCGTCGTCGCCGAATCCGAGGCGACCATCGTCATCACGCACTCGACCGCGCCGCCGCGGCAGCAGCTGCCCGAGCCACCCCGGTACGCGGACATCGGCCGCGAGGTCGTCGACTTCCTGCGCGAGCGGGTCGACCGGGCGCTCGCCGCGGGGATCCCGGAGTCGCGGATCATCGTCGACCCGGGGCACGACCTCAACAAGAACACCGTGCACACGCTCGAGCTGACCCGGCGCCTGCCCGAGGTCGTGGCGCTCGGGTACCCGGTGCTCGCCGCCGTGTCGAACAAGGACTTCGTGGGGGAGTCGCTCGGACGCCCCCGCGGCGAACGGCTGCCGGGGTCGCTCGCCGCGGCCACGGTCAGCGCGATGCTCGGCGCCCGGATCGTCCGGATGCACGACGTCGTCGAGAGCGTCGACGCCATGCGCATGGTCGAGGCGGTCCTCGGCTGGCGCGAACCCGTGGAAGCGAGGCACAACACATGACCGTCCTGCCCCCGTCCGTCGCGGACCTGTCCGACGACGACCTGCTCGACCTGTACACCGCGGACGTGCCCGACGGGCCCTGGTTGCGGGTCAACTTCGTCGCGACGCTCGACGGCTCGGCGTCCGCGTCGGGTCGCACGGCCTCGCTCGGCGGGGACGACGACCTGCGGATCTTCGACCTGCTGCGACGGGTCGCCGACGTGGTCCTCGTCGCTGCCGGCACGGTGCGCGACGAGGAGTACGGGCCCATGGTGCTGCACGACGAGGACGTGGCGTGGCGTCGGGCGCACGGGATGTCCGACCACCCGGTGTTCGCGATCGTCACGAAGTCCGGGTCGATGGACGCGGGTTCGCGGGTGTTCACCGAGGCGCCGGTGCGGCCGATCGTGCTGACATCGGGGTCCGGCGCATCGTCGTCCTCGGGGCGGGCGCTCGCCGACGTCGCCGACGTGGTGGCCTGCGGCGACGACTCCGTCGACGTGGACGCGCTGCGGGCCGCCCTGGCCGACCGGGGGCTGGACCGGGTCCACTGCGAGGGCGGGCCGTCGTTCCTCGGGGCACTCGTCGCCGGCGATGCCGTCGACGAGCTGACGCTGACGATCGACCCGACGCTCGAGGGCGGGGAGGGGCCGCGGATCGCGACCGGGTCCTCGCCGGAGCTGCGGCGGATGCGGCCCGCGCACGTGCTGCTCGGCGACGGGGGTGTGCTGCTGACGCGGTGGGTGCGATCATGACGAAAGGTGACGAACACCTGCACTGATATGTGAGACACCAGTAGGCTCGCCGTCTGACCACGAGCTCCTTCTCCACTCCTCTGACCGCTCGGCCGCTCGTCACGGCGGGAGCCGTCCTCGTCGCCCTCGTCAGCGGCCTGGTGGCCGCGCCTGACCCGGCAGCCGCTGCCCCGACGCCGTCGGCGGCCTCGGCCGAACGGGGCGTCCGGGACCTCGTCGAGCAGGCGCAGTCATGGGAGGCCCTTCCTGACAGCGAGACCACGGCGGCTGTCGCGGTGTGGTCCGGATCGGGCCGAACGTCATCGAGCGGGCTCCCCCTCGACCTGGCACGAGCCCGGGCCTTCGCGACGGTCGACGGGACGGTCCTGCGGATGCCCTTCGCCGAGGGTGCCGGTGTGCTGGCCGAGTCCAGCGTCACTGCCGTCGTCGACGGAGGACACGTCAGGACCTGGAGCGAACTGGTCCTGACGCCGAGATCCTCTGACTCCGGCCGCTTGCAGACGTGGATCAACGGGATTGCCGGACTCGACCGTGACGTCACGGCCGCGCCCACGGTGCGCTCGACCTGGTGGAGCCGGTTCTCGTCCTGCCTGAACAGTGCAGGGGTCGCAGCGTGGGCCATCACCGCCCTCACCATCGCCTGCTCAGCGGCGTGTCTGGTCACGGCCGGTGTCGGCTGCATCGCGTGCATCACGGCTGCCGGCGCGGCGACCAGCGGGACGATCTCCTTCTGCGCCGGGAAGGCGAGCCGAGGGTGAGCCGCCGACCGACCCGACGCGACTCGCTCACCCCCGCCGTGCTCATCGGCTGTGCTGCACTCGTCATGGCCGGCGGCCGCGTCGTCCCCGCGCTCCGAGAGGTCCCGGTCGTGGTGTGGGTCACGAGCCTGGCACTGCTGGTCGTCGCGGGCCTGGTGGTCATCCGGAACCGGCGTCCGGGCGATCGGTAGCGGCTAGGGTCGGACGCGTGATCGACGTCGTGGTGTCCGGGGTGCTGTTCGACATGGACGGGACGCTCGTCGACTCGACCGCCGTGGTCGAGGACGCCTGGAGCCGCTTCGGGGCGGAGCACGGCATCGACCCGGCCGAGATCCTCGGCTTCTCGCACGGTCGCCAGACGATCGACACCGTGCAGCGCTTCCTGCCCGAGCTGTCCGCGGACGAGCAGCGCGTGATCGTCGACGCGATGATCGCCGCCGAGATCGGGTACACCGACGGCATCGTCGAGGTACCGGGAGCCGCGGCCTTCGTGCAGCGCCTGCTCGACGCCGGTGTCCCGGTCGCCCTGGTCACGAGCGCCCCGCGGGAGCTCGCGGTGGAGCGGATGCGCGCCGCGGGCGTCCCCGTACCGGAGGCGCTCGTGCCGTCCGAGGACGCCGAGCGGAGCAAGCCGCACCCGGAGGGGTACCTGCGGGGCGCCGCACTGCTCGGGGTGCCGGCCGAACGGTGCCTGGCGTTCGAGGACGCTCCCGCCGGTGTCGAGGCCGCCGTCGCATCCGGCGCGACGACCGTCGTCGTCGGGACGCTCGAGGGAGCGGTGACCGAGGGCCTCCCGCGCATCTCGGGGTACGACGGGCTCGAGGTCGTGCGCGAAGCGGACGGGTTCCGCATCCGGGGCTGAACGTCGGCTCCGGACTGCGAACGTCCCCAGGCCGACCGGACGACCGTGGTCATCGCGCCGGGAGACCCTCGGCAGCGCGCCGGGAGACCCCGGCATCGGAAGGAGCGACCATGGCAGCCCTCGACGGCAAGAAGATCCTCGTCATCGCGACGAACTACGGCGTGGAGCAGGACGAGATCGTCGTCCCCACCGACCAGCTCCGCGAGCGCGGCGCCGACGTCACGGTGGCGGCGCAGGAGTCGGGTTCGATCGAGACCCTCGTCGGCGACAAGGACCCGGGCAAGTCGGTGTCCGTCGACACCACCATCGGCAGTGTCAGCGGCGCGGGCGACTACGACGCACTCGTCGTCCCCGGTGGCACCATCAACGCGGACACCATCCGCCAGGACTCGGACGCGGTCGCCCTCGTGAAGGCGTTCGCCGAGGCCGGCAAGCCCGTCGCCGCGATCTGCCACGGCCCGTGGACCCTCATCGAGGCCGGTGTCCTGCAGGGGAAGACGATCACCTCGTTCCCCTCGCTGCAGACCGACGTGCGCAACGCCGGCGCCGAGTGGGTCGACCAGGAGGTCCAGGTCGACGGCGGCCTGATCACGTCGCGCAACCCCGACGACCTGCCGGCGTTCGTCGACGCCATCGAGCAGGCCCTCACCGCCTGACCGTCGCAACACGCAACGTCGGCGACTCCTCGCAGCGGTACAGCGCTGCGCGGTGCCGCCGACGTTGCGTTTCGCGGAACGGCGCTCGCGGAACACGCAGGGGTCTCGCCGGTCTCCCGCAGCGGATGACCGCGCCGCTCCCGTCAGAGCGCGACCGGGCGTGCCGTGCGGAGCACCGCGGGCCCGAGGGCGAGCACGCCGTCCGACTCCGGGTCGCACCGCACGCCGCCGCGTCCCCGCATCGCCCGGAACGCGCCCGGCGCCAACTCGTGGTCCATCCACGCGCAGGGGTTCGCCGGCCGGTACCCGTGGAAGCGCACCGGGCCGCCGGAGCCGGGGCTCTCGAGCGAGAACGGCTCGCCCCGGAGCGCCTCGACGTCGGCCCCGCGCAGGAAGACGTTCCGCCGGGTGGCAGCGGGGTCGATCGCGGCGCCCACCGCACCGGCGACGGCGTCGAGCCCCTCGATCCCGATCACCGTCACGGTGGCGTGCACGTGCGCCCGCGCGGCGAAGTAGCGGTCACCGACGATGCCGAGCCCCGCGCGGAGGTCGATCTGGTCGCGGAGCTCCGGACCCTCGGCGGGCAGCGCACCGTCCGCCGGACGCCCCTCGTACCGGTGGCGCGGAGAGACGAGCAGCATCGCGACCTCGACGTCCGTGCGGAAGGGCAGGTCGCCGGGGCCGGCCACGTCGTCGACGGAGGTCACGGCACTCACGGTAGTCGTGCCTCCCGGCCGGCTGCGTGGGATCGGGGCGGACCCGAGACGCTGGAGCGGACCCGAGACGCCGGCGTGTGTGCGAGACGCCGGCGTGTGTGCGAGACGCCGGCGTGTGTTCGGGACGCCACGCGGGCCGCGAGACGCCGCCGGATCTCGCGGCGTCTCGACGCGGTTGGTGCGTCTCGACGCGACGCCGTCGTCTCGACGCCCCCGCCGACCGACGGGCAGCGACCACCCCCACTGCCGTGTCCGATTCCCGCCAGTGGCTGTCGGCGGCCCGTGCCAGGCTGACGGCGTGACGATCCCCGTACCCCGCACCGAGCCGCAGCCCGACGTGCAGCACGCCGAGCGCCACCGGGCGGTCGCGTCGCGCGACGCCCGGTTCGACGGGCAGTTCGTCACCGCCGTGCACTCCACCGGCATCTACTGCCGTCCGAGCTGCCCCGCCCGCACCCCGCGCGCCGAGGGTGTCACCTTCTACCGCACCAGCGCCGCCGCGCACCTCGCCGGCTTCCGCGCCTGCAAGCGCTGCCTGCCGGAGGCGACCCCGGGCAGCCCCGAGTGGGACCTCCGCGAGGACGTCGCCGGTCGCGCCGTCCGACTCGTCCTCGACGGTGTCGTCGAACGCGAGGGCGTGCCCGGCCTCGCCGCGCGCGTCGGCTACTCGGAGCGGCAGCTCAACCGGATCCTGACCGAGGAGCTCGGGGCCGGGCCGAAGGCGCTCAGCCGGGCGCACCGTGCCCAGACCGCCCGGACGCTGCTGACGTCGTCGGACCTGCCGGTGGCCGACGTGGCGTTCGCGTCCGGCTTCACCAGCGTGCGGCAGTTCAACGACACCGTCCGCGAGGTCTTCGCCCTCACCCCCTCCCAGCTCCGAGCCCGCCGGACCGACGGCCGCAACGACGGCGCGCCGACCGCCGACGACGGTTGGCTGCACGTGCACCTCCCGGCCCGCCCGCCGTTCGACCTGCAGGGCCTGCTCGACTGGCACGCGCTCCACGCCCTGCCGGGGCTCGAGCACGTCGAACGGGACGCCTCGGGTCGCGTCACCGCCTACGGTCGCCTCGTCACCCTGCCGGGAGGCCCGGCCCGCTTCACCGCCTCGGCCCCCGCCGCCGACGGGGCCGGCCGGGGCGCGGGGCGCACCGGGGTCGCCCTGCGCGTCCGGCTCACCACGCTCTCCGACCTGCCGACGCTCGTGGCGCGGGTGCGGGCCCTGTTCGACCTCGACGCCGACCCCGAGGCGGTCGATGCGGTCCTCGCGGCGGACCCGGTGCTCGCCCCCGCGGTGGCGCGGGTCCCCGGCATCCGCCTGCCCGGCGCCGTGGACGCGCACGAGGTCGTCGTCCGCACCCTGATCGGGCAGCAGGTCTCGGTGGCCGCTGCCCGCACAGCGCAGACCCGACTCGTGGCCGCGCTGGGGGCGCCCGTCGACCCCGGACTGGCCGAGGACGGGCTGCTGTTCCCGACCGCGGCGACGATCGCGACCCACGGGCACGAGGTCCTCCGGGGGCCGGCGGCGCGCGTGGACACGATCCTGCGTGTCGCAGCGGCGCTCGCTGACGGGTCGCTCGTCGTCGACGCGGGACAGTCCCTCGCGGAGCAGCGTGCCGGGCTCCTGGCGGTCAAGGGCATCGGCCCGTGGACGGCGGACTACGTCGCCCTCCGGGTCCGGCACCACCCGGACGTGTTCCTGCACAGCGACCTCGCCGTGCGGAACGGTGCACAGGAGCTTGGTCTGCCCGGTGGTGCCCGCGAGCTCTCCCTACGGTCGGAGCAGGTGGCGCCGTGGCGGAGCTACCTGACGATGCACTGCTGGCGTCCGATCGTCGACCGCGCGACCGTGGCGGCGGAGACGGCAGCGGCGACCCACCAGCAGCAGGAGGAGAGACGATGACCGACCCCACGATGTCCGAACCCACGATGTCCGAACCCACGATGTCCGACCCCACGACGACCGACCCAGCGGCGACGCTGCCGGCGGCGACGGTGCAGACGCTCGACACCCCCGACGGCCCCTTCACGGTGCTCGAGGACGCCGAGGGCCACGTGCTCGCATCGGGCTGGACCGACGACTCCGCGCGGCTGCTCGCGCGGCTGGCCGAACGGCACCGTCCGCGCCGACTGACCGACGGTCGGGTGCGGTCGGCCGACGCGGTCGAAGCCTTCTACGCGGGCGAGGTCGAGGCGGCGATGCGGGTCCCCGTCCGGCAGCACGGCACCGAGCTCTTCGCGGAGGGGTGGCGGCAGCTCCGGGCGATCCCGGCCGGTACGGTCCTGACCTACACCGAGCTCGCGGCAGCGATGGGGCGGCCCGACGCCGTCCGTGCGGCAGCGAGCGTCTGCGCCCGGAACGCCCCGGCGCTGTTCGTGCCCTGCCACCGGGTGCTGCGGTCCGACGGGTCGCTCGGCGGCTTCGCGTGGGGGCTCGACGTGAAGCGCTCCCTGCTCGAGCGCGAGTCGGTCGGGGTGACCGCGCTGGTCTGAGTCGACCGGAAGCGCTCGCTGAGCTGGGCCGTCCGAGCAGAGTGCACAGGGAACGTGGAGCGCTCCCCCTGGTTGCGGGTGGTGACGCTCACGGTCCGGACTGTCATGCTCTGGGTACCGACCCGCACGGTCCATCCGCAGGACCCGACGCAGCGCCGTCGCACACCTCGGAAGGACCCATGCCCGCCGACCAGCACGCTCCGCCCGGACAGCCCCAGCGGGACCCCGGACACCTCGACCGCACCGTCGTGTCCGCGGACGGAACGGCGCTCGCGGTCGCCGAGAGTGGTTCCGGGCCCGCCCTGGTGCTGGTCGGTGGGGCGTGGGACCACCACGGCAGCCCGGCGTCCGACCGGATCGTCGCGGCACTCCGCGACCGCTACCGCGTCGTCACCTACGACCGGCGGGGTCGGGGTGCGAGCGGGGACACGGCGCCGTGGTCGGTCGAGCGCGAGGTCGAGGACCTGGCGGCGGTCACCGCGTCGATCGGCGGCCCTGCCGACGCCGTGGGGTGGTGCGTGGGCGCCGGTGTGGTGCTGCGCGGCCTCGCCGCGGGCGTGCCGTTCGGGCGTGCGGTGCTCTGGGAGCCGCCGTACCGCGCCTCGGTCGATCCGCAGGGCGACGACGTCCTCTTCGCGGACTTCCTCGACGGGCACGTCGCCGCCGGACGGCGGGCGCAGGCGGTCCGGGCGTTCCTGTCCCGCGTGCTCGGCGTCCCGATCCCGTACATCACGGCGGCCCGTCTGAAGCCGGGGCTCTGGCGGTCGCTCCTGGCCGACGCACACGTGCTCGCCCGCGACGTCCGGGTGCTCAACGGCCTCTCCGTGCCCGAGCGGGTCGCGGCGTCGGTCGGCGTGCCGGTGCTCGTGGCCTCCGGCGACGGCGGCCCCGAGTGGATGCGGCAGGCCTCGGTCGCGCTGGCCGAGGCGGTCCCCGGTTCGCGGCACCTCGTCGTCCCCGGCCAGGGACACGTGCCGGAGCCGAGGGTGCTCCGGCACCTGGTCGACCGGTTCGTCGGGATGCCGACGGAGGAGTGACCGCTCCGGCTGCCGGGGAGTTGCGCGCGGGCGGGTGCACGGCAGTCGTCCCGGTCGTCGCGGACGGGCAGGCCGCACGGGTGCGAGAGGATGGGGTCGTGACTGCTCCCCGCCTCGGCCTGCTGCTCGACGTCGACGGGCCCATCGCCAGCCCGGTGACCCGCACGATCGCGATCCCCTCGATCGTGGCCGATCTCGTCGCGCTCGCCGCCGAGGGCGTCCCGATCGTCTTCAACACGGGCCGCAGCGACGCGTTCATCCGCGAAGAGGTCGTCGGTCCGCTCGTGGCCGGCGGCCTCACCGAGGCCGGTCGGGTCCACGCGGTGTGCGAGAAGGGCGCGGTCTGGTGCTCGATCGGCCCGCAGTACGAGGGCGGGATGAGCGACCTGGTCGTCGCCGAGGACCTCGCCCTCCCGCGGGACTTCGCCGACGAGATGCGCGACCTGGTCCGCGACGAGTACGCCGACCTGGTGTTCTTCGACGAGACGAAGCACGCCATGGTGTCGATCGAGCAGCGCGTCGATGTGCCGAACGCCGCCTACCTCGCCCGCCAGGCCGAGTTCGACGCGAAGGCGATGGCCGCGCTCGAGCGGCGCGGGCTCGGTGTCCGCCGGCTCGACGACGTCCGACCCGACGCCGACGGCGCCGTGCAGTGGCGGGTCGACCCGACGATCATCTCCACCGACGTGGAGTCAGACCGGTCCGGCAAGGACATGGGCGCCGAGCGTGCCCTCGAGCTGCTCGCGCAGGACGGGGAGCTCCCGGTGACGTGGCGGACCGTCGGGGACTCGCGGAGCGACTACGCGATGGCCGACTGGCTGCACGCGAACGGCCACGACGTCGCGCACGTGGACGTCCGACCGGCGGACGGCATCCCTGAGACGCCGTTCCCGGTGCTCACCGCTCCCGACGGGGTCATCCACGACGAGGCGGGCGCGCGCTTCCTGGCCGACTGGCGCCGCGGGGTCTGACCCGCACCGAGACGCGGGCGTCAGCACCAGGCGCCCTGCGCGCCACGAGACGCCGGCGTCAGCACCAGGCGCCCTGCGCGCCACGAGACGCGGGCGTCAGCACCAGGCGCCCTGCGCGCCACGAGACGCCGGCGTCAGCACCAGGCGCCCTGCGCGCCACGAGACGGTCCCAGATCCGGCGTTGTCTCGCGGCGTCGGCGTCGGCGTCGTCTCGCCGCGACGCCGTCGTCCCGTGACGCGCGGGGCGGACTCCGGCCGCGCCTCCCGTCCGGACGGCTGGTGCTGCCGGGCCGGCACCGTTTGCGAGCCAGGGTGGTACACCAGTACCCTTCCGGGGTCCACCGCCAGCCGATGACGGGAACCTCCCCATGGCAACACCGCTCCGCATCAAGTCGATCGAGGCCTCCCTCGCCGACTCCGAGGAGAAGGGCCGCTCGCTCAAGCGGTCGCTCAAGACGTTCGACATCGCCGCGATGGGCATCGCGGTCGCCGTCGGCGCCGGCATCTTCTCGGTCGGCGCGAACGCCGCCGCGAACTTCGCCGGACCGAGCGTCATCATCTCGTTCCTGCTCGCCGCCGTCACCTGCGGCCTCGCGATCATGTGCTACGCCGAGTTCGCCTCGACCATCCCGGTCGCCGGCTCCGCGTACACCTTCACCTACGCGACGATGGGCGAGCTGCTCGCCTGGATCGTCGGGTGGGACCTCATCCTCGAGACCCTGACCGCGAGCGCCGTCATCGCGAAGTACTGGGGCATCTACCTGAGCACCGCGTTCGGGGTCTTCGGCATCGACCTGCCCGACACGATCCAGCTCGGCCCGATCGGCTTCACCTGGGGGCCCGTCCTGATCGTCGGCGTCTTCACGCTGCTGCTCGCCTTCGGGACGCGCCTGTCGTCGCGCGTCTCGGCGGTCATCACGATCATCAAGGTCGCGATCGTCGTCTTCGTCATCGTCGCCGGGGCGTTCTTCGTCAAGGCGGCGAACTTCGCGCCGTTCGTCCCGCCGGCGGAGCCGTCCAAGGGTGCCGAGGGCGGCGTCCTCACCCAGTCGCTCGTCTCGTTCGTCACCGGCCAGGCCCCGGCGCAGTACGGCGTGTTCGGTCTGCTCGCCGCGGCCTCGCTGGTGTTCTTCGCGTTCATCGGCTTCGACGTCGTCGCGACGAGCGCCGAGGAGACCGAGAACCCGCAGAAGACCCTGCCCCGAGGCATCTTCATCGGCCTCGGCATCGTCACGCTGCTCTACATCGGCGTCAGCATCGTCATCACCGGCATGGTGTCCTACCAGCGCCTCGCCGACGAGGAGGCCCCGTCCCTCGCCTCGGCGTTCGACATCGTCGGCCTGCCGTGGGCCGCCGGCATCATCGCGATCGGGTCGCTGATCGGCCTGACGACGGTCGTCATGGTCCTGCTCCTCGGGCTGTCCCGCATCGTGTTCTCGATGAGCCGCGACGGTCTGCTGCCCCGCTGGTTCTCGAAGACGAACCCGAAGACGCAGACGCCCGTCCGGGTGCAGGTCGTCGCCGGTGTCGTCGTGGCGTTCATCGCCGGGTTCACCGCGGTCGAGCGCCTCGAGGGCATGATCAACATCGGCACGCTCTCCGCCTTCGTGCTCGTGTCGATCGGCATCGTGGTGCTGCGCAAGACCCGTCCCGACGCGCCCCGGGCCTTCCGGGTGCCGTGGGTGCCGGTGCTGCCGATCCTCTCGGCGGTGCTGTGCTTCTGGCTCATGCTCAACCTTGAGGTCGAGACCTGGCTGCGCTTCATCGCGTGGCTGGCGATCGGGTTCGCGATCTACTTCGGCTACAGCCGTCGGCACAGCCGGGTGGGCAAGGGCCTGCAGTAGCGGACGCCGCCGTGCTGCGTCCGCCGCCGTGCTGCGTCCGCCGCCGTGCTGCGGTGCGCCGTGCCTACGCGCCGACGGCGAGCGCGACGCCGAACGACAGCATCACGACGGCGACGAGCCCGTCGAAGACCCGCCAGGTGAGGGGCTTCGCGAACAGTGGACGGAGCAGCCGTCCACCGAACCCGAGCGCGCCGAACCACAGGCAGCTCGCGGCGACGGCACCGACGGTCCACCACCAGCGGTCGTCGACGCCCTGCTGGTTCGCCACCGAGCCGAGGAACACGAGCGTGTCGAGGTACACGTGCGGGTTCGCCCACGTGAAGACGAGCATCGTCGCGACCGCCGCACCCAGCGTCGGGACCGCGCGTGCTGCGGCGGTCCGGGTCGCGGGGGTCGAGCCCCGGCCGGGAGGCTCCTCCGCGCCCCGCCCCGCAGCTCCGGCCGTCCCGTGCGCGGCTCCCGCCCGTGCGACCGTCGACCGCGCAGCCGTCGTCGGGACGACCACACCGTCGTCCGCCGCGTCCTGCTCGACGGCCATCGCCGCCCCGGTGGGGCGCAACGCCCGTCTGGCCGCGAGCACCCCGTAAACGACGAGGAACGCCGCGCCGACGAACCGCACCACCACGAGCGCGACGGGGAAGCGCTCGACGACGGCGCCCACGCCGAGAACCCCGGCGACGATGAGCACCGCGTCCGACACGGCACAGACAGCGACCGCCGCGGCGACGACCCGCACGGGAGCGCTGACGGCGAGCCGGAGCAGGTAGGCGTTCTGCACGCCGATCGCGACGATCAGGGCCAGGCCGGTACCGAGCCCGGCGAGCAGGGGGAGGAGTGCGGTCACGCTCCCGACGCTACGAGCGCACCGGGATGCAGTCCAGCTCACGTTCCTGCAGCACCGTAAGCTCTGCTGTATGCTCCGGCTGCAGCGAGACCACCTCGAGACGCTCCTCGCCGCGGTCGACCACGGCACGCTCGACGCCGCGGCCCGCGCGCTCGCGATCACGCCGTCCGCCGTGTCGCAGCGGATCAAGGCGATGGAGCAGCAGCTCGGTCGGGTACTGCTCCAGCGCACGACCCCTGTGGTGCCCACCGCCGACGGTGAGGTCGTCCTCCGGCACGCGCGCCAGGCCCGGCTGCTCGAGGACGAGACCGCCCGGGCGCTCGGCGCGGTCGGAGACGCCGACGGTCCGGCTGTGCCGTCGATCCCGCTCGCCGTCAACGCGGACACGCTCGGCACCTGGTTCCTCGACGCCCTCGCCCTCGTCCGGGTCGACACCGAGGTCGTGTTCGACCTGCACCGCGAGGACCAGGACCGCACCGCCGAGCTCCTCCGCGCCGGCACGGTGATGGCCGCGGTGACCGCCGAGGCCGACCCGGTGCAGGGCTGTTCGTCGGTACCGCTCGGCGTCGACCGCTACCGGGCCGTGGCGTCACCCGCGTTCGTCGACCGGTACCTCGCCGGTGCGGTGTCCGAGCGGCAGATGACGACGCGGCTGGACGCGGTCCCGCTGGTCGACTACGACCGCGACGACGACCTGCAGCAGGGGTACCTCCGCCGGGTCCTCGGGCACGCCCCGCGCGGACCGCGGCACTTCGTCCCGACCTCGGCGGACTTCGCGCGTGCGGTGTCGCTCGGGTTCGGGTGGGGGATGCTGCCGGAGGCCCAGTGCCTCGAGGGTCTGGGAAGCGGTGCGCTCGTCGAGCTCACCCCGGGCCGTCGAGCCGACGTGGCGCTGTGGTGGCAGCGGTGGAACCTGGCGTCACCACTGCTCGAGCGTGTGACCGAGGCCGTGCGGGCGACCGCGCGCGAGCGACTGCACCAGCCCGGCTGAGCGCCGGAGCGGCGGGCGGGGGCGGGCCGGGCACACCCGGGATCTCCGGCGGCTGCGGGTGCGGCTGCGGCGGCTGCGGTTCAGACGGTCGCCCGCCAGCGCAGCCCGTCGACGAGCACCCCGACCAGCTGCTGGCTCTGCTCGGTCGTCGGCGCCCCGTGGCACAGGTCCGCGACCGCGCGGAGCAGCTGCGTGGCGTCGAGGTCGCTGCGGATCGTGCCGGCGGCCGAGGCGGCGTCGAGCAGTCCGGTCAGTGCCCCACCGAGCCGACCGATGAACCAGGGGTGCAGCCCCTCGAACGCCGGGTCGCCGGACTGCAGTGCCGCTGCCAGGCCACGCTTCGTGGCGACGAACCCCGTGAACCGCTGGAGCCAGAGCGCGAGGGCCTCGTCCGGGGCGTGGTGGTCGGCGAGGTCCACGGCGGCGTCGGCGCACTCCTCGACGGCCTGCTGGAACACCGCGACCACGAGGTCGGAGCGCTGCGGGAAGTGCCGGTACAGCGTGCCGACGCCGACCCCGGCGAGGTCGGCGATCACCTTGGCGGGTGCGTCGACGCCCTGCTCGGCGAAGACCTGGCGGGCGGCGTCGACGAGGGCGTCGAGGTTGCGGCGGGCATCGGCGCGCACGGTGCCTCCAAGGGCGATCACGAGGTGGGCTTGCGGAAACGGAAAGCCGTTCCGTATGCTTCCGGAAGAGCGTTCCGCTTCATCCCAGCCTACGACGGCCGGCACCGGAGCGCCACCGACAGGAGGCACCACCATGCAGTACCGCACCCTCGGCCGCACCGGCATCCAGGTCAGCCCCTTCGCGCTCGGCGCCATGATGCTCGGCACCGACGGCCGCATCGGCAACGGCGACGAGCAGGACTCGATCCGCATCGTGCACCGTGCGCTCGACGCCGGCATCAACATCATCGACACCGCGGACCGCTACTCGCAGGGCGGGTCCGAGGTGCTCGTCGGCAAGGCGATCAAGGGTCGGCGTGACGACGTCGTCCTCGCCACGAAGTTCAACGGCCCGATGGGCGACGATCCCAACCGGCGCGGGAACTCCCGCCGGTGGATCACCACCGCGGTCGAGGACTCGCTCCGCCGCCTGCAGACGGACCACATCGACCTGTACCAGGCACACCGCCCCGACGACACGGTGGACCTCGAGGAGACGCTGTCCGCCCTGACCGACCTCGTGCGGAGCGGCAAGGTCCGCGCCATCGGGTCCTCGGACTTCCCGGCCTCGATGCAGGTCGAGGCGCAGTGGACGTCCGAGCGCCGCGGGCTCGAGCGCTTCCGCTCCGAGCAGCCGACGTACTCGATCCTCAGCCGCGGCATCGAGCGCGAGGTCCTGCCGGTCGCCCAGCGGTACGGCATGGGCGCACTCGTGTGGAGCCCCCTCGCGGGCGGCATGCTGACCGGGCGCTTCCGTCGCGGCCAGCAGAACGACCTGTCGCGGGCCGGCATGTTCCGGCACGACCAGGACGACCGGCGGATCGACGCGGTGGAGCAGGTCGTCGCCCTCGCCGAGGAGACCGGCATCCCCACGACCCACCTCGCCCTCGCGTTCGCGATCGCGCACCCGGGCGTCACCAGCGCGCTGATCGGACCGCGGTCGGTGGAACAGCTCGACGACCTGCTGGCCGCGGCCGACGTCGCGCTCTCCGACGAGGTGCTCGACCGCATCGACGCGATCGTCCCGCCGGGCACCGACGTCACCCGGCTCGACCAGCAGTACCAGCCGCCCGCGCTCCTGCGCCCCGAGCTCCGTCGCCGCCCCGTCGCCGAGCGCTCCGCCGCCTGACCCCGGCTCGCCCGAGGCCCGTCCCCCTCGCGAAACGCAACCCTGGCGGTTGCTCGCAGCGCTGTACCGCTGCGAGCAACCGCCTTCGTTGCGTCCCGCGGAACCAGAACCAGAACCGGAACCGGAACCGGAACCGGAGCCAGAACCGGAACCAGGACCGCAACCGGGACAACCGGGAGCGGACCGCGCCACCCGAACCTGCGACCCGCAACCCGCACCGCGGCGTTGCGGGAAACCGCAAGAAGCGGCGGGGTCCTGCGGGATTCACGGGACGGACACACGGGCGAGCAGAGCGGGTCGTAGTGTCGCAGACGACCGACGGCACGGGCCGTCGCCGCACGACCGCTCTCGACACACCGAACACCGCGACCGCACCCTCGGTCGCGACCTCCCCGGCGCAGGATCCCTGGTCCCTCGCCGAGCCGGACCCCGAAGGATCCGGACCCATGTCGCCACAGTCGCCGACGCCCGTCTCGCGACCCGTCGGCGTCCCTGCCTGCGGGCCGTGAGTCTCTCCCGACCCGACAGGAGACCCTCATGTCCGCACCCACGGACGTCCGTCGCTCGCGCCCGGACGCCAGTGCTCCGCAGTACCACCGGAGCGCTCCACCGCAGTCACCCGACGTGGCGCAGCTCGTCGAGCAGCCGCTCCCGCAGCAGCTCACCCCGCGGGACCGCGAGCGTGCCCGCCGTCGTCGGCAGACCGAGCAGGTCCCACACGTGCGGCCCCGTTCCGAGAGCCGCGCGCACAGCCCCGTCATGGTGCTCATCGTGCTCGTCGCGACCCTCGGCGTGATGGCCTACGCGGTGTTCCTCCTCGACCCGGCGAACCGTGGCGACTTCCTGCCGTACGGCCTGGTGATCGTCGCGGAGAGCGTACTCGTCGGCCAGGCGCTGCTGTCGATGTGGACGATCCTGTCCGGTGGTGCGGACCCGCGGGACTTCGCGTTCCACCACACGCAGGACACGCTGTTCGACCGGGACACCATCGAGCGCGACGGCCTCGCCGACCAGCCGCACCGCTGGCCGATGCACGTGCGCGGACGCCGGGTCGTGGTCGACGTGTTCATCACGGTGTACGGCGAGGAGCTGTCCAAGATCGCCGCGACCGTCCGCGCCGCGGTGGCGATGCGCGGCGAGCACCGCACGTGGGTGCTCGACGACGGCCGGAGCGACGAGGTGCAGGCGCTCGCCGCCCAGCTCGGCGCACGGTACGTCCGCCGCCTGTCGTCGCACGGCGCCAAGGCCGGCAACATCAACCACGCGCTGACCCTGGCCAAGGGCGACTACTACGCCGTGTTCGACGCCGACTTCGTCCCCGAGCCGGAGTTCCTGTTCGAGACCGTGCCGTTCTTCGCGGACGACACGATCGCGTTCGTCCAGACGCCCCAGACCTACGGCAACCTGCACAACCTGGTGTCCCGTGGCGCCGGCTACATGCAGACGGTGTTCTACAAGTTCATCCAGCCCGGCCGGAACCGCTTCAACGCCGCGTTCTGCGTCGGCACGAACGTCATCTTCCGCCGCAGCGCGATCGACGACATCGGCGGCATGCACACGGACTCGAAGTCCGAGGACGTCTGGACCAGCCTGATGCTGCACGAGCGCGGGTGGAAGTCGGTGTTCATCCCGATGACCCTGGCCGTCGGCGACGCCCCGGAGACCATCGAGGGCTTCACCAAGCAGCAGCTGCGCTGGGCGACCGGCGGGTTCGAGATCCTGCTGACGCACTTCCCGTTCAACCCGAAGCACCGCCTGACGATGGACCAGCGCCTGCAGTACCTCGTCACCGCGAGCTTCTACCTGACGGGCATCGTCCCCGGCCTGCTGCTCCTGGTGCCGCCGCTCGAGATCTTCTTCGACCTGCGCCCGATGAACCTGTCGATCGGCGCCGGCGAGTGGGTGCTGTTCTACCTCGGCTTCTACCTCATGCAGGTCGTCCTGGCCTTCTACGCGCTCGGCTCGTTCCGCTACGAGACGCTCCTGCTCGCCGCCGTGTCGTTCCCGATCTACGCGAGCGCGCTCTGGAACGTCCTGTGCGGCAAGGAGCAGGCCTGGCACGTCACCGGTGCGAACCGCGGTCGCACACCGTCGCCGTTCAACTTCATCGTGCCGCAGGTGCTCGTCTTCGTGTTCCTCGCCCTGACGAGCGTCGTGGCGGTCTGGCGCGACACCGGCAACGGCCAGTTCACCCTCGCGACGGCCTGGAACATCACGAACACCCTGGTGTTCGCCGCGTTCATCGTCGCGGCCTTCCGCGAGCAGGCCCGGAACCGCGTCGCCGACCGCCAGCGCGGCCGCGTCGAGCCGGTCCGTCCGGCCGCGCTGCTCGCGCAGGCGCCGGCCAACCCCGTCCGGACGACCGTCGTCCGGCCCGACACCCTCGAACCCCAGCGCGCCGCGATCGCCGGCGTCGCGATGCAGATGCAGGACGGAACCCGCGCATGACCTGGACCAACCGACTCCGACTGTTCGGCGGCCTCGTGGTCGTCCTGGTGATCGTCGCCGCCTGCACGCTCGTCTTCAACCAGCGGCAGAGCGCCGTGGCCAGCACCTCGGCCGCGATCGCTGCGCAGGAGTACGCCGTGGGCACCGACTACGGCGGCACCGTCACCGAGGAGTACGTCCAGGAGGGCGACTCGGTGAAGAAGGGCGAGAAGCTCCTGCAGGTGCAGAGCCTGCAGCTCGCGCAGGACATCCGCAAGGGCGTCGTCGGCGCCGACACGCAGACGAGCGCGTACGACATCGGCGAGGACGGCTTCATCACGTTCAAGGCCGAGGTGTCCGGCACCGTCGCCAAGATCGACGTGAAGACCGGCGGCTACGTGCAGGCGGGCTCCGAGCTCGGCACGATCCACAAGGCGGACAGCCTCTTCGTCACCTCGAACTTCACCGTGACGCCCCGCGACTACGGCCGGATCCAGAACGGCGCCGAGGTCGAGCTCCGCCTGCCCGACGACCGCACCATCACCGGCACCGTGAAGAACGTGAGCGTGGAGACGAACGACGCGGGCCGAGCGAAGACCACCGTCGACGTCGAGAGCCCCGAGCTGTCGGCCTCGCCGTCGACGGGCATCACGAGCCCCGGGACGCCGGTCGACGCGACCCTGCACCTGCGCGACGACGGCACGCTGGCGGGCGTCACCGACGCCGTCCGCGACTTCTCGCGTCAGATCGGGCTGTAGTCGGTGCCGTACCACCTGCGCACCGACGGCCGCCCTGCGGGCGCACGCCGGGCCTCCCGACCGGCGCTCCTGGTCGTCCCCCTGGTGACGTCCGTCGCCCTGCTGCTGAGCGCGTGCACCGGGACGGGAGGCACGGACCACCCGACCCCGTCGGCCACAGCGGCCGACTCGGCGGCCCAGGCGCGCGCGGTCGCCGCCCTGGGTGACGTCGCGTCGTCCACGGTGGGCACGATGCGCCTGGCCGAAGGGCTCCTGCCGCCGACGAACCGCTGGTTCTCCGGTCTGGTGTTCGGGGACGCCCCGCAGCCGGTGTTCCCGACGCCGATCTCGTGGCAGGTCACCTCCGACGGCTTCGCCGCCGGACTACCGGACGTGACCGCGACCGAGAAGACCATCGCCGGCGGCGCCGTGCCGCAGGTCGGGTTCGACCTCGGGGCGACGAGCACGCTCGTCTCCGCGTACGACGCGGTCTCGGTGACCGTCGAGCACCGCGACGGCGACACGGTGCTCGGGCACTCGGTCGTCGCCGAGGGCTCGCCCCTGGTGACCTACACGGCCGACCGCGACCAGACGATCACCGGCACCGCGCCGCTCGACCGGACCGGCGACCACACGGCGACGATGTCCGGCGGCGGCCGCACCTGGCAGGTCGTCGTGCGGGACGGCTCCGTCTCGGCGTCGGGCGTGACCCTGCGCCGCGGCGGATCGGTGGTGCTCCTGCCGACGCCGGACGGTGCGTCCTCGTCGCAGGTCGCCCGGCTCGTCGAGGCCGCACGGCCGCTCTCCGGCACGACCCTGGAGCGCAGCGCGTCCGGCGGTTCCCAGCGCACCACGCTGTCGTACGACTTCGACGGCGGTGCCGGCGTGCTCGTGCCGCAGCCCGGCCAGGGCACCGAGGGACTGACGTGCACCGACCTGCGCGTCGCGACCATCACGGGTCCCGCCCCGTTGTGCACCGGGACGGCCCTGCGCTTCGGCGTCGACACGGTCGAGCCGTCCGACCGGCTCGACCTGTCCCGCCTGACCGACGGCCAGCGGGAGACCCTGGCGGCACAGGTGCGGCAGGACGCCTCGAAGGTCGACGCCTCGTCGTACGCCGCGGACTCGTACGGCGGCGGGAAGGACCTGTACCGCGTCGCGACGCTCTACCGGCTCGCCGTCGCGCTCGGGCTGGACGACCAGGCCGCGGCGCTGAAGACGTCCGTCGTCGCCGAACTCGACCAGTGGTTCGACCCCGCCGGGTGCGGTGGTCGCACGGCACGGTGCTTCGCGTACGACCCCGAGGTGCACGGCCTCGTCGGGCAGCAGGCGTCGTTCGGCTCCGACGAGTTCAACGACCACCACTTCCACTACGGCTACGTGCTGTCCGCCGCCGCGATGGTGGCCGACGGCGACGCGTCCCTCGTGCAGAAGTGGCGCACCGTCGCGGACCTCGTCGCCGCGGACATCGCCTCGCCGACCGCAACGGAGTCCTTCCCGGCGCTCCGCGTCTACGACCCGTACGCGCAGCACTCGTGGGCGTCCGGCTACTCGCCCTTCGCCGACGGCAACAACCAGGAGTCGTCGTCCGAGGCGGTGTCCGCCTGGAACGGCCTCGCCCGCTGGGGCGCCGTGTCCGGGTCGTCGACGCTCGAGTCGACCGGCACGTGGCTGCTGTCGAACGAGGCAGCGTCTGCGCAGCGCGACGTGCTCGACCCCGACCTGTCCGCGTTCCCGGGCTTCACGCACCGGGTCGTCTCCCTGAACTGGGGCGGCAAGCGCGACCACGCCACGTGGTTCAGCGCGGCCGCAGCGGCCCCCGCGGGCATCGAGCTCATCCCGATGCCGGCGATGGCGGGCGAGTACGTCGACGCGGGCGGGCGGCAGCAGATCCAGCGGGTGCTCGACGAGGCCGTGCCGGACGGCCGGTACGACGTGCAGTTCGGCGACTACCTGCTCATGTACCGCGCCCTCGGCGGGAAGTCCGATGCAGCGGCGGCACTCCGCGACGCCGAGCGGCTGCCGGACGCGGTGATCGACTCGGCGAACACGCGGTCGTACCTGCTCGCGTGGATCATGACGCGGGGCCGGTCGTAGCGGCAGGTCCTCGCACGCCCACCCGACGGGCGGCGCGGCGGTCCCCGACCGCGGTGCCGCCCGTCGTTCGCTTCCCGGACGCTCTGGGGTCCTGCACGGGGACAGCGGCCTACCGTCCAGGGCATGACCACGCGAGCCAAGACCGCCACCGCGCTGCTCGGCGCTGCCACCCTCGCCCTGCTCCTGACGGCGTGCGACCCGGGCGGCGCCCAGAACATCGACCCGGTCGGCAAGGTCCCGGGGGACGAGCAGAAGTCGCAGTCGGCGGAGTGCGCCGTCGCCTCGAGCAACGCCGTCGACGCCATCGGCACCGCCGTCGGCCCGCACGACACGACGGACTTCGCCAACGTCGCCGAGGGTGACGGCGGCTGGTACCTCGCCGCGTCGATCGTGCCGTCGGACAGCAAGGACGCCAACGACGACGAGCTGACCATCTGGGCGACGGAGACCGACCCGACGGCGCAGGACTGGGACGGCACCATCTACGCCGTGAACCAGACCGCGAAGGACGCCAGCTCGGACGAGTCGAAGTCGGCCTCGCCGGCGCCGAGCTCCTTCAGCGCGGACTCGGACGCTGCGAAGCGCGCCGAGAGCTGCGCCGTCGAGGCCGCCGACCGCTGATCCCAGGCCCCACCCGGCTGGCTCCGGCCGGTCGGCTCAGGTCTGGCAGCGCGGGCACCAGTAGGTGTCCCGCAGCGTGAGCTCCGAATCGCCGAGCTCACCCCGCCGCACGGGCGTCCCGCACCGCAGACAGGGCTTGCCCGCGCGGCCGTACACCCAGAACCGCCGCCCGGGCCGATCGACCCCGGTCGTCACCCGGTTGCTGCGGTCGCGGTTCATCGTGATGAGCCGGTGCGCCAGCGCGATCACCCGTGCCGGGTCCGACACCTGTCCCACCGGCCGCGTCGGCTGCACGCCGCGCAGGAAGCAGAGCTCGTTCCGGTACACGTTGCCCAGGCCGGCCAGCACCCGCTGATCGAGCAGCGCGAGGCCGATCGGGCGCTCCGGGTCCGCCGTCAGGTTCTCCAGCGCCCGGTCGGTGTCCCAGTCGGGGCCGAGCAGGTCGGGGCCGAGGTGCCCGACGACCTCGGACTCCTGGTCGCGCGGCACGACCTCGAGCACCCCGAGGGTGAACCCGACGGTCGAGACGTCCGCGGCGTCGAGCACGACGCGCGCCTGGTGTGCCGGTCGTCGCCACCGCTCACCGGGCGCGTAGACGTCCCAGCGACCCTCCATCTTCAGGTGCGAGTGCACGGTGAGGTCGCCGATGCGGTGCAGCAGGTGCTTGCCGCGCGGCACGACCTCGTCGACCGTCCGTCCGACCAGGTCGAGGGTCGCGAACGCGGGGACCCGGAAGTCCGAGCGGGTCAGGACCTTGCCTGCGAGCGCGGTGTGCAGGCGCCTGGCGGCGCGGAAGACGGTGTCACCCTCGGGCACGGTCCACCTCCGGACGCGTCGCCCCGGTCGGGCGGTCGAGTGCCGGCCTGGAGGCCCCGGTCGCCTCAGACACGGAGCCGCAGCCCCTGCGGGGTCGCCGTGAACCCCGCCTCGCGCAACGCCGATCCGAGCGGGGTCTCGAGCACGAAGTCGCCGTCCACCCGCTCCACCGAGAGCTTCCGCAGCCCGCTCCGGACGGTCGCGGCGATGGACCGCGCCGCGACCGCGAGGTCCGCCGGGTCGTCGGTGAAGGTCAGGACGGACTTGCCGCCGCGCTCCACGTAGACCGCGAGGCGCCCGTCGACGGTGGTCACGAGGGCTCCGGCCTTGCGTCCCGGTCGGTGTCCGCGACCGGTCGTGGTCGTCGAGCGGGTGGGTGCGGGCGCCGCTGCACCACGACCACCGGCGGGTGCTCCGGCGTCCGCCCCGGCAGCGGCGGCAGCGGGGTCGGCGTCCGGGTCTCCCGACGCGTCGTCGGACGGCCACGGCAGTGCCGCGCCGTACGGGTTGGCCGGGTCCGTCGCCGCCAGGGTGAGTGCCTGGCGCTCGCGGTCCGGGTCGGCCCGTTCGTCGTCGTCGAGGTCCCGTGCGTAGGTCCGGAGCCGGTCGACGGTCGGGCTCGTCGCGAACTGCGCCGCCCCGAGGCCCTCGACGAAGTACCCCCGGCGTGCACGGCCCGACTCCTCGAACCGGCTGAGCACCCGGTAGACGCCGGCGAACCCGCCCCGGACGCCCTCGACCTGCACGGCGCCGCGGGTCACGACGCCGTACCGCTCGAGCAGCTGCTCCGCGGTGGCGGCCGCACGCAGCGTCGAGTCGGACTCGGCGAGCGGCAGGATCGACCACCGGCCACCCACCGACGGCGGGCCGGACTGCGACGGCAGCGTCGGGCGACGGCGACCCCGGTAGGCCCGGGCGCGGGGCGCGCTGGTCGACCTCGCCTTGCCGCCGAGCATTGCCCGCAGCGGTGCGAACGTGTCGTTCGTGATCTGACCCGCCCACACCAGGTCCCACAGCGCGGTCGTCAGCGCCTGGTCGTCGGTGCTGCCGACCGCCTGGCCGAGCTGCCGGAAGAAGTAGGCGCCGCCGCCGGCCAGGGCCCCGAGCACGTCGCGCTGCAGCTCGGTGGTCTCGCCGCCGTCGGGCTCCGCCAGGGTCGTCGATGCGGTCTCGGCCAGGTGCAGGCGCACCCACCCGTCGTTGCCGGGCAGGGTGCCACCGCCGGACCAGAGGACCTCGCCGGTGGCGGTCAGCTCGTCGAGCATGCTCGTGGAGTAGTCGGTGACGCGGGACGGCAGCACCAGGGTCTCCCACGCGCTCGCGGGCAGGGCGACCCCGGCCAGCTGGTCGATGACCTGCAGCACGCCGTCCACGCCCCGGAGTCCGCCGCGGGTCCCCGGTGCCTGGACGTGCTGCCACGCGGGCAGGAACCGGGCGAGGGTGTCCGGCGAGACCGGCTCGACCTCGTGCCGGAGCGCCGCGAGCGACTTCGTGCGGATGCGGCGGAGCATCTCGGCGTCGCACCACTCGGCGCCCTGTCGGTCCGGGCGGAACTCGCCCTCGACCACTCGGCGGTCGGCGACCAGCCGGCGCAGGGTGTCCTGGACGACGGCGATGCCGAGCCCGAGCCGGCTGGCTGCCTCCTGCGCGGAGAACGGTCCGTGCGACCGGGCGTAGCGGCCGACCAGGTCGCCGAGGGGGTCCGCGACGGGTTCGACGAAGGCGGTCGGCACGCCGATCGGCAGCGGGACGCCGAGGGCGTCGCGCAGGCGGGAGGCGTCCTCGATCACGGACCAGCGCGTCGTACCGCCCTGCGAGAAGGAGAGCACCCGGCGGTCGCGCTCGAGCGTCTCGAGCGCTGACCGGACCGTCGCGGCCGCGGTCCCGTGGTCGACGGTGTCCTCGGCGGTGCGCTCGACGGCGTCCTGGTCGAGGGCGTCCGCGGGGAGCGTGCTGTCGGCCACCCAGCTCCGGGCGACGAGCTCGTCCAGCTCGAGGGCGCCGACGAGACGCAGCACGTCGACGAGCCCCTCGGCGTCGCGTGCACGACGGTCGGGGGAGAGCCGCTGCAGGTCGCGCTCGACCGAGGCGATGACCGCGGGGTCGAGGAGCTCGCGGAGCTCCGCCCGCCCGAGCAGTTCGCCGAGCAGGGTGGAGTCGAGCGACAGCGCGGCCGCCCGACGTTCGGCCAGGGGCGAGTCGCCCTCGTACATGAACGCCGCGACGTACCCGAACAGGATCGACCGGGCGAACGGCGACGGCTGCTCGGTCTCGCGCTCGACCAGGCGGATGCGGCGCTCGGCGATCTGGTCCGAGATGCCGAGGAGCGCCGGGACGTCGTACACGTCCTGCAGGACCTCGCGCACGGTCTCGAGCACGATCGGGAACGTCGGGTACTTCCGGGCGACCTCGAGCAGCTGCGACGCCCGCTGGCGCTGCTGCCAGAGCGGGGACCGCTGGCCGGGGTTCCGGCGGGGCAGGAGCAGCGCGCGCGCCGCACACTCGCGGAACCGGGCGGCGAAGAGCGCGGAGCCGCCGACCTCGTCGGTGACCAGTGCCTCGAGGTCGTCGCGCTCGAAGACGAACAGGTCGGCACCGGGTGGCTCGGCGTCGGTCTCGGGGATCCGCACGACGATGCCGTCGTCGGCCGCCATCGCGTCGCCGTCGATGCCGTGTCGTTCGCGCAGGCGGGCACCGACCGCCAGGGCCCACGGCGCGTGCACCTGCATGCCGTACGGCGAGTGCAGGATGAGCCGCCAGTCGCCGAGCTCGTCGCGGAACCGCTCGACCACGAGCGTGGTGTCGTTCGGCACGTGCCCGGTGGCCGCGCGCTGGTCGCGCAGGAACGTCAGCAGGTTCGTCACCGCTCGTTCGTCGAGTCCGCCGGCGGCGACCCGCGCGCGGGCGTCGTCGTCGGACGCGGCGTCGACCTCGCGCACGAACGCGCCGGTCGCCCGGCCGAGCTCCGCGGGCCGGCCGATGCCGTCGCCCTTCCAGAACGGCACGCGTCCGGGCTGCCCGAAGGCCGGGCTGACGATCACCCGGTCGTGCGTGATCTCCTCGATCCGCCAGCTCGTCGCGCCGAGGGCGAAGACGTCGCCGACGCGGGACTCGTAGACCATCTCCTCGTCGAGCTCACCGACGCGCGACGCCTTCTCGCCCACCATGAAGACGCCGAACATGCCGCGGTCGGGGATGGTGCCGCCGCTCGTCACCGCGAGCCGCTGGGCGCCGGGACGCCCGGTCAGGGTGCCGTGCACGCGGTCCCACACCAGGCGTGGCCGGAGCTCGGCGAACTCGTCGCTCGGGTAGCGCCCGGTCACCAGGTCGAGCGTCGCCTCGAACGCCGACCGGGGCAGCGAGCTGAACGGTGCGCTCCGTCGGACGAGCTCGAACCAGTGCTCGACCTCGACCGTGTCGACCGAGCCGGCAGCGACGGTGTGCTGCGCGAGCACGTCGAGCGGGTTCGCGGGCACCGAGATCGCCTCGATCTGCCCGGACACCATGCGCTCGACGGTGACCGCGCTGTTGACCAGGTCGGCGCGGTGCTTCGGGAACAGCACGCCGCGCGAGATCTCGCCGACCTGGTGCCCGGCGCGACCGACCCGCTGCAGGCCGCTGGCCACCGACGGCGGTGCCTCGACCTGCACGACGAGGCCGACCTCGCCCATGTCGATGCCGAGCTCGAGGGAGCTGGTCGCGACGACGCAGCGCAGCCGCCCGGACTTCAGGTCGTCCTCGATGATCGCGCGCTGGTCCTTCGAGACGGAGCCGTGGTGGGCGCGGGCGAGCGCGGGGACCGCCGGGTCGGAGCCGCCGCCCTCGGTCTGTCCGGACTGCCCGATCACCTGCGCCGGGGGTCGCTTCGGCTGCGCGACCGGGGCGTGCGCGGACGCCCGGCCGGGCGACTGGGTGACCGGGGCCGCGCCGACGGCGGCGACCTCGGCCTCCGGTCCGGCGACGTCGGCGAGCACCCGCTCCTCGTGGATCTCGTTGAGACGGGCGGTCAGGCGTTCCGCGAGCCGCCGCGAGTTGGCGAAGACGATCGTCGACCGGTGCTCCTCGATGAGGTCGACGACGCGCTCCTCGACGTGGGGCCAGATCGACCCGTTCGTCGGCGACTCGGTGGCGTCGGCACCCACGGGCGGGGCGCCGAGCTCGGTCATGTCGTCGACCGGCACGACGACGCGCAGGTCGAAGGTCTTCTGCGCCGGCGGGGCGATGATCGACACCGGCGCGCGGCCGCCGAGGAACCGTGCGACCTCCTCCGCCGGGCGCACGGTCGCGGACAGGCCGATCCGCTGCACGGGCTCCTCGAGCAGGTCGTCGAGCCGCTCGAGCGAGACCGCCAGGTGTGCGCCGCGCTTGGTCGAGGCGACCGCGTGGACCTCGTCCACGATGACCGTGTCGACGTTGACCAGGGTCTCGCGCGCCTGCGACGTCAGCATGAGGTAGAGCGACTCGGGCGTCGTGATGAGGACGTCCGGCGGCTGCCGCAGGAGCCGCTGCCGGCCGGAGGACGGGGTGTCACCGCTCCGGACACCCACCGTGACCTCCGGCGGTTCCGTCCCGAGGCGCCTGGCGGTCTGCGTGATGCCGACCAGCGGACTGCGGAGGTTCCGCTCGACGTCGACACCCAGCGCCTTGAGCGGGGAGACGTACAGCACGCGGGTGCGCTGCTTCGCCGGCGGTCGGTCGGTCGCGCTGATGAGCCGGTCGATCGACCACAGGAACGACGCGAGGGTCTTGCCGGAGCCGGTCGGGGCGATCACGAGCGCGTGCTGCCCGGTGGAGATCGCGTCCCAGGCGCCGGCCTGTGCAGCGGTCGGGCCGGGGAACGCGCCGCGGAACCACTCCGCGGTCGCGGGGGAGAAGCGGTCGAGGACGTCCGTCATGGTCCGTCCCATCCTGCCCGCCGCCACCGACAGCGGTCCGAGGGAACGGGAACGCTTGACAGAACGATAGTTACCGATCTATCGTTGAGCCATCGCGACTGGTACACAACTGATCGCGAGCCCACTTCACCACGACAGGAAGGAGTCATCATGCGCCCCTCGTACGATGACCTCGACAGCACCACGCCCCGCCGCGGCACCCGCGGCACCGGTCCGCGCGGCCCCCGCTTCGGCGGCGCGCGGCAGCACCACGGCCACGGCTTCCCCGGCCGCGACCGCGGCGACCACGACCACGGTGGTCGCGGCGGCTTCGGTGGCTTCGGCCCCGGCGGACGCGGCTTCGGCCCGGGCTTCGGTCCCGGGTTCGGCGGCGGCCCCGGGTTCGGACGCGAACGCCGCCGTCGCGGCGACGTCCGCCTCGCGATCCTCGGCCTGCTCGCCGAGGGCCCGCAGAACGGCTACGCCGTGATCAAGACCATCGCCGAGCGCACCGGCGGCGCCTGGAAGCCGAGCCCCGGCTCGGTCTACCCGACGTTCCAGCAGCTCGTCGACGAGGACCTCGTCGTCTCGACGGGCGACGGCCGCAAGACGCTCTTCGAGCTCACCGACGCGGGCCGCGCCGAGGCCGAGGCGAAGGCGGACGAGATCGCCGCCGCGTTCGACGCCGCGCCGGGCATGCCCGACACGCAGCGCGAGTTCGTCGAGGCACTCCGCAAGGCCATGGGGGTGCTGCACGTGTACCGCACCAGTGCCTCGGACGAGCAGACGAAGGCCGCGACGGCGAAGATCGACCAGCTCCGCAAGGACCTGCTGCAGATCCTCGCCGAGTAGCGGCCGGCGGTCCGCGCGACCCGGCGTCGGACGGGAGGCCCGTGGCGGGCCCGCCACGCGCCTCCCGTCCGTCAGCCGGTCACCCGGACACCTCCGCGAAGGCGACAGTCCACCGCAGACCAACCGCGGCGGGCTGTCGCCTTCGCGGTTCCGTCGTCCGTCCGCTCGTCAGGAGGCATTCATGAAGGTGGCCACGTCTGCGAGCTCCTCGGCGGACACCGCGTGCGGCAGGCCGGCGTACGTGCGGTCGGTCACGTCGGTGTGCGCCGCGGCCCACGCCCGCGTGCGGGCGGTGGCCTCGGCCGGGATCACCGGGTCGAGATCGCCGTGCCCCAGGAAGACCCGCGGCCGGACGGTCGCGACGGCCCCGTCGCGGGAGTCCGTCACCCCGGGCACCACGAACCCGGAGAGCGACACGGCGAAGGCGAACGCCCCGGGCCGGGCGCGGAGCAGCTGCAGCGCCATCGAGCCACCCTGCGAGAACCCGAGCAGCCCGATCCGCGGATGATCGGCGGCCACCGAGTCGATCCAGTCGAGGACGCCCTCGACGGCGGCGTCGACCGGCTCGAGCGCGGGGGACCCCGGCGTGCCGAGCGGGTACCAGGAGAACCCGGGTCCCCACGGCATCGGTGCACGGAGCGACGCGATCGTCCACGCGGACGGCAGCGCCGGCGCCAGGCCGAGCAGGTCACGCTCGTTCGAACCGACCCCGTGCATCGTCACGAGCAGGGGCGTCCCCGCGCGCTCGTCGGCCGGGCGGGTCCACTGCACGATGTCCGCATCGATCACGTGGACAACGCTAGCCGTCCACAGCGACCGCGCCTTCCGCCGAACTCGCCGGGGCGACTGGTAGACACGGTGCATGGCCTCGCTGCGCACCCCCGACCCCGACTCCGGCTGGCTGTCCGACGAGGAACTCGCGAACGTCCGTCGTCGACTGCCCATCTGCTACGTCGAGGCGCTGCCCGTCCGGACCGACGGGCTCGGCGTCGTGACCGAGGTCGGCGTCCTGCTCCGCGTCGCGCCGAGCGGCTCGATCGCCCGCACCCTGGTCTCCGGCCGCGTCATGTTCGGCGAGTCGATCCGCACCGCGCTCTTCCGGCACCTCGAGAAGGACCTCGGCCCGATGGCCTTCCCGCAGCTGCCCGCGAGCCCGACGCCCTTCACGGTGGCCGAGTACTTCCCGCTGCCCGGTGCCTCGGTGTTCACCGACGAGCGGCAGCACGCGATCTCCCTGGCGTACGTCGTCCCCGTCACCGGGACCTGCGAGCCGCGGCAGGACGCCCTCGAGCTCACGTGGATGAGCCCGATGGAGGCGGCATCCGACGCGGTGGCCGAGGAGATGGAGGGCGGTCGCGGGGCACTCCTGCGCGCCGGCCTCGCCTCGGTCGGCGCCCTGCACTAGCCGTCCACTCGACACCGACACACGACGAAGCCCCCGGAACCGTACGGTTCCGGGGGCTTCGCAGCGCGGTCGTGGACCGGCTTCAGTGCTTCTCGTCGCGGAGGGAGTCCGCGACGCCGTGCGCCGCGTCCTTCACGTCGTCGACGCCCTGCTTGGCCGACGCCTTGGCCTGGTCGGTCTGACCTTCAGCCTTGAGCTTGTCGTTGCCGGTCAGGTTGCCGAGACCCTCCTTGACCTTGCCGACGAGCTTCTCGCCGGTGTGGTTCTCTTCGCTGCCAGCCATACGGTCTCCTTCCAACGACGGACGATTCCCCGTCGGCAGCTCGCGCCGCCTTCGGTGAAGGCGAACGTACGCGGGAGCCCTGCTGCTGCTCCCACCGGACGTCCAGGTTCCGGATGCCAACGCGAAAGCGACAGGACGCCGCTGAACACCGGCGGCATCCTGTCGCTTCGGCGGATCACTCAGCCCGAGCAGCCCGAGCAGCCCGAGCAGCCCGAGCAGGCCCGAGCAGCCCGAGCAGCGCGAGCACGGAGCTCCGGGTCAGTGGCGGTCGGCAGCTCCGGCCGGACGCGACGCGCGACGCGAGCCCCCGCGACGACGACCGCCGCCGGACTCACCCGCGCCGGACCGACCCGCCGCGTAGCCGCCCTCGGAGGACCACACCGGAGCGGACCCGCCACGCACGACGTCGCTCGACGCCCGACGGCTGCCACCCGAACGGCGCTGGCCGCCTCCGGTCGCACCGCCCGACGCCGCAGCGCCCGAGCCGTTCCCGCGACCGGCACCACCGGCACCACCGGCGGGAGCACCCGCGGCTGCCGGACGACCACCGCGACCACCGGCGGCGCGACCCGAGCCGCGACCGGCCGAGGCGGTCTCCGGAGCCTGCGCCGAGCCTCCCGATCGTCCTCCGCGACCACGACGACGACCGCCGCCCGCCGACTCGGCGCGACCCGACTCGGTCGCGCGCGGCTGCCGCTGGCGCTGCTGCTGCGCCGGCTGCTCCGGCTCGAGGTGACGGATCGGCGCGACCTCGCCCACGAGCGCGGTGACCGCCGGCGAGGTCGCGGTGACCTGCTGCGGGGTGACCTTGATCGCCGCGGCGCGCATCATCTGCGCGACGTCGCGGCGCTCGGCCGGCAGCGTCACGGTGACGACGTCGCCCGAGGAACCGGCACGCGCGGTGCGGCCCGAGCGGTGCAGGTACGCCTTGTGCTCGGTCGGCGGGTCGACGTGCACGACGAGCTCGACGTGGTCGACGTGCACACCACGGGCGGCGACGTCGGTGGCGACGAGCACGAGGGCCTCGCCGGACGAGAACTTGGCGAGGTTGCGCTCCCGGGCGCCCTGCGACAGGTTGCCCTGCAGGTCGACGGCCGGGATGCCCTGGCTGGTGAGCTGCTTCGCCAGGCGCTTCGCGTGGTGCTTCGTGCGCATGAACAGGATGCGGCGGCCGGTGCCCGAGGCGAGCGTGCGGACGAGGTCCTTCTTCGCGTCGGCGTCGGCGACCTCGAACAGGTGGTGGGTCATCGCCTCGACCGGGCTGGTCTCGTCGTCCACCGAGTGCATCACCGGGCTGTGCAGGAACTTCTTGACGAGCTTGTCCACGCCGTTGTCGAGCGTGGCCGAGAACAGCAGGCGCTGCCCCTGCTCCGGTGTCGCCTGCATGATCTTCGTCACACCGGGCAGGAAGCCCATGTCGGCCATGTGGTCGGCCTCGTCGAGGACGGTGACCTCGATGTCGCCGAGGCTCACGTGCCCCTGCTGCATCAGGTCGGCGAGGCGACCCGGGCAGGCGACGACCACGTCGACACCGGCACGGAGCGCGTCGACCTGACGGCCCTGACCGACGCCGCCGAAGATCGTCGTGGTGTTCAGGCCCATCGACTTCGCGAGCGGCGCGAGCGTCGCGTCGATCTGGGTCGCGAGCTCACGGGTCGGGGCGAGCACCAGCGCACGGGGGCGGCCGGCGCGACGCGGCCGACGGCTCGCGGCGAGACGCGCGGCCAGCGGGATCGCGAAGGCGATGGTCTTGCCGGAGCCGGTGCGCCCGCGACCGAGCACGTCCTTGCCCTGCAGAGAGTCGGGCAGCGTGTCGGCCTGGATCGGGAACGCGGTCTCCTTGCCCTGCTGGGCGAGGGACTGGACCATCGGCGCGGGGACGCCGAGGTCGGAGAAGCGGATGTCGGAAGGAGTGGCGGTCATCGTGACCTTTCGAGCCGGCACGTGCCGGCCGTGGGCGCGCTCGGGTTCGGCGCGCGGGCGGGATCCCCGCACCAGCGTGGCTGGCGCGGTCGCCGCAGCAGAGAGCCTGGCACCGGGTGACGGTGCGCGATCATCGACCGGATGAGGGTCGGGAGTCGGGGGCGTCCGTACGACGCACGAGGCGATCGGCGCCTCGAGTACCACCAGCATAGCGGGTGCCCGTCTCCGGAGGGCGAACGGGGCGGGGTCGTTCGCGTCCGGCGTGCGATGATCCTCCCGTGCGCACGCGATCCGCCCTGCTGACCACCGCGGTCGCGCTGGTCGCCGTCCTCGGGAGCGCGGGCTGCGCGGAGGCCACCGCCCCCGTAGGGTCCTCGTACCGGAGCCTGCCGACCGAGGGTCTTCCGGACTACCAGCTCGGCGGTGGGTACACACCGCCCGCCGGCGTGACCATCGTCGAGCGGGACAGCACCGACCGCCCGGCCGCCGGGACGTACTCGATCTGCTACGTCAACGGGTTCCAGACGCAGCCGGGGACGCTCGACGACTGGGAGCGCCGCGCCCCCTCAGCACTGCTGCGTGACGACGAAGGCCAGCCCGTCACCGACCCGGGGTGGCCGGACGAGGTGCTCCTCGACACCCGGACTGCCGCGGAGCGCGCCGCGATCACGAAGGAGCTCTCGCGGTCGATCGCGCGGTGCGCCGACCGGGGCTTCGCCGCCGTCGAGTTCGACAACCTCGACTCGTGGACGCGCTCGGGGAAGCGTCTGACCCGGTCCGGGAACCTCGCGCTCGCGGAGGCGCTCGTCCGGCTCGGGCACGAGCACGGCCTGGCCGTCGGACAGAAGAACACCCCGCAGCTCGGGAAGGCCGGTCGGGAGTCGACGGGCTTCGACTTCGTCGTCGCCGAGGAGTGCGTGCAGTACGAGGAGTGCTCTGCCTACACCGATGCGTACGGGGAGCGCGTGATCGACATCGAGTACACCGACACCCTCGACCGGTCTTGGGCGTCGGTCTGCCGGCTGCGCGACCGTCCGGCGATGACGATCCTGCGGGACCGCGACCTGCTCCCACCGTCGTCGGACGAGTACGTCTTCGAGCACTGCTGACGAGACTCGGCTCCGGCCCGGTCCGGCCCGCAAGACGCAACGTCGGCGGCACGGCGCAGCGGTACGACGCTGCGAGATCCCGCCGTCGTTGCGTTCTGCGGGAGGCAGGCGGCCGGGAGGCTCGGGGCGCGCCCGTCCCGTGGGCTGCGGACCGCGGGCGGTCGGGTCAGGCGGGCCAGGCGTCGCGCAGGGCTGCCGCGGCCTGGTCGGCGGACAGCCCGGCCTCGCGCGCGGCGCTCGCCAACGCCTGCGCTGCCGTGGCGACGGCGTCCGGCACCTCGGCCGGGCGCACGACCCGCGTGCCGGCACCCCGCGCGGTGTGCACGAGCCCGGCCTCCTCGAGGAGCTGGTACGCCTTCGCGACCGTCCCCGGGGCGAGGGAGAGCTCCTCGGCGAGGGCCCGGACACTCGGCAGGCGCTCCCCGTCCACCAGGTACCCGGCGGCGATCTGCGCCGCGATCTGCGAACGGACCTGCTCGAAGGGCGGCACCCGACCGCCCGCGTCGAGGGCCACGAGTCCCGTCATGCGATCCACCCTTGCATCCTGTCCGTGTGCTCGTACCGGCGTGGTGTCAGAAGTCGTACTGCTCGCCGACCGGGATCGGCACGGCGACGGTGTTGCCCGGGGGCGCGAGGGGGCACGCCCACGCCGGGTCGTACGCGCACGAGGGGTTGTACGCGAAGTTGAAGTCGAGGACGAGCTCACCGTCGTCACCGCCGAGGTCCGCACCCTTGATCGTGTCGAGCAGGTAGCGGCCGCCGCCGTACGTCCCGCGGGCCCGGCCGGCGCTGGCGTCCTTGACGGGCACGAAGATCCCGCCCGCGTAGCCGCCGTGCGACCACACGTCGAGCGTGCCGATGCCCGGCAGCCGGACGACGCCGAGCCGGTCGAAGTGCACGATGCCGTCCGTGCCCGTCTCGACGTCCATCGCACGGGGCTCGGCGGACTCGATGCGCGCACGGAAGCGCCACTCCGGGTCGTAGTCCGGCACGGGCAGCGCCTCGAAGTCGCGGGCGTCCTCGTCGAGCAGCGGACTGGCCGGGTGCTCGGCGAACATCGCGTCGCGGGTCTCGCGCCACATCGCGTGAGCGGTCTCGGGGTCGGCCGTCGCCCGCACCCGTCGGTACAGGTCGAACGTCATCCGCCGCCAGTCCACGGTGGCGAGCGTGCTGTGCACGCGGTCCTGGGCCCTCGGCTCCTGCGTCTGGCTCACGGGACGAGCGTACGCCCGGGCGCTCCGGACCCGCCAGCGACCGGCCGGTCCTGTGGACAGCGGCGTCCGGCACTGCCGCGGGCCGCGTCGGGCGAGGGCGTCACCGGGTCGGGCGGCGCCAGGACGGCGCGAGCTGCCGCATCCGGAGCGCACGCCACTGCCAGATCACCCACATGCCCGGCCAGAGCGCGGCGCCGAGGACCGCTGGACGCATCCGGTAGGTCAGCCGGTCGAGCAGCAGGGTCCGTCCGTCCCCGAGATCGACGGTGGCCATCCGGTGCCGCATGGTCATCCGGCCGAAGAGGCCCGAGACGCCGCCCCCGTTGTCGCGCTGCACCGGGACGCCGTCGACCTCGTACAGGTCGATGTCCACGTGCGTGTCACCGCTCGACACCAGCCCGAAGGCGTCGGCGGTGATCGGGTGCGGGACGCCGGGGGTCCAGCGCTCCGGCAGCCCCTCCGGAGACCGTGACCGGTAGACGAGGAACGGCTTCGTGACGGCGACCATCACCGACGGCGACAGGAGGGCGTCGCGGACGGCGTCGACCGGTGCGTCGAGGACGATGCGGAGACCGACGTGCATGCGGCGGACGCTACGCCGAGGCTCTGGACGGGTGGCGCGTCGGCGGGGGACGGCCGAGGTGTCAGGCGTGCCGGGCGGCCCGGCGGCGAGCGCCCTCGGCGCGGTCCCGCGTCAGCAGGCGCTCGGTGAGCGACAGGCGCACCGTCGGCCACTCGGCGGCGGTGATCGAGAAGACCACGGTGTCGCGCAGCGTGCCGTCGCGACCGATCGAGTGACTGCGCAGGACCCCGTCCTGCTTCGCCCCGAGCGACGCGATCGCCGCCCGCGACTGCTGGTTGTGCCAGTGCGTCCGGAACTCGACCGCGATGCAGTCCCAGGTGTCGAACGCGTGCGAGAGCAGGAGCAGCTTCGCCTCGGTGTTGATGCCGCTCCGCTGCGCCGCACGCGCCAGGAACGTGTACCCGATCTCGACGCGACGGTTGGCGGTGTCGATGTTCGCGAAGGTCGTGGCGCCGACGACCCGACCGGTCGGACGGTCGCGGATCGCGAAGGGCACCATCCGCCCCGCGGCGTGCTCCCCGAGCCGCCGGTCGATCTCGGCGTCGACCCGGTCCGGAGCCGGCACCGAGGTGTACCAGGTGCGCCAGAGGTCGCCGTCCGCCACCGCCGCCCGCAGGTCGTCCGCGTGCTCGGCAGCCAGGGGCTCGAGGGTGACGCGGTCGCCGGTCAGGGTGGGGACGGTGGCGATCTCCATGGTCACCGATCCTACGGTCGCCGGACCGACAGCGAGGTCGGCGGACGGACCCCGCGCAGCACGGTCCTGTGGGGACGGACAGGTGCGGACCGCGGTTATCGTGGAGCAGTGGCAGCACGCACCCAGGAGAAGTACCAGGTCCGGTTCGCGTGGGGGAACGCCGGTGCCGACCGCATCGCGCACGGCACGCACCTGGTGGTGTGGGTGGACGTGCTGCCGGACCGGGCGCCG
Organism: Curtobacterium sp. SGAir0471; assembly: GCF_005490985.1. NCBI lineage: Bacteria > Bacillati > Actinomycetota > Actinomycetes > Micrococcales > Microbacteriaceae > Curtobacterium > Curtobacterium sp. SGAir0471. The sequence continues at coordinate 3,353,387 of NZ_CP027869.1, read as the reverse complement.
TCGGCCGCCGCTCACCCGGGGCGCGGGAACGACCGCGCCGCGCGCGCACGGGCCGCGGCAGCCCTGCTGCCGGAGGGTCCGGTGGTGGTGCTCGGCCACCTCGGGAACGCGGCGGCGGTCGCGGAGCGTGTGACGAGCCTCCAGGCCGAGCGCGGTGACCGGTGCGTCGTCGCCGTCGTCGCCGCCGGGCGCACCGCCGAGGGCGCCGCGACCGTCGCGGACGCGGCCGGCGAGCCGAGCGACACCGCCGAGGTCCCGGAGCCCGCGGTCGAGGACCTGCTCGCCGCCGGCGCGGTCGTCGATGCCCTGGTCACGGCCGGGATCGACCACACGTCCCCCGAGGCAGCCGCTGCCTGCGCGGCGTACGCGGGGCTCCGCCGTGCGGTGAAGCACCTCGTCAGCGCCGCCGAGGGTGCGACGGGCCTGGACCGCGAGACGGTGCACACGGCGCTCGCCGCGGGGCCCGAGCTGGTCGTCCTGCGGGAATCCGGGGTCCGGGCGTAGCGTTCCGGATCGCACCAGGCGTCGCGAGGACGCCGCTGATCGCAAGGAGCACGTCATGAAGGCAGTCGTCGGCGACACCGTGATCGCGGAGGCTCCGCAGGAGGACCTCATCCAGATCGAGGGCAACTGGTACTTCCCGCCGTCGAGCGTGAAGCCGGAGTTCTTCTCGGAGAGCGACACCCAGTACCACTGCCCGTGGAAGGGCGACACGCAGTACTACACCGTCACGGTCGACGGCCAGGAACTGCCGGACCGCGCCTGGTCGTACCCGACGCCGATCCCGTCGTCGTTCGACCGGGTGGGCAAGGACTACTCGGGCTACTACGCCTTCTGGAAGGACGTCCGCGTCGTCGACTGACCAGGACGTGACCCGGCCGACGGCGCCCGACCGGTTCAGGCGGCGCCGGTCAGGGTCAGCACCACGAGCGCCACGTTGAGCGCGACGATCACCAGCGCGATGACCCCCGCGACCACGCGGGTGGTCATCGCGTTGACGTCCGCCCCCATGATGCTCCGTCGCGAGGTGTAGACCACGAGCGGCACGATCGCGAAGGCGATGCCGAAGCTCAGCACCACCTGGCTGAGCACGAGGAGCATCGTCGGGTCCGCGCCGACGGCCAGCAGCACCACGGCGGGCAGCAGCGTGACGAGCCGACGGACCACGAGCGGCACGCGGACGTGCAGCAGCCCGTGCATGATCTCCGCACCGGCCATGCAGCCGACCGACGTCGAGGCCAGGCCGGACGCCAGCAGACCCACCGCGAACAGGACGCCGACGACCGGGCCGACGTTCGCCTCGATCGCGGCCTGCGCGCCGGGGATGGTGTCGGTGCCGGCGACCCCCGGCAGCGTGGCCGCGGCGAGCACGAGCATGCAGACGTTGACACCGCCCGCGACGACGAGGGCCAGGGCCACGTCCCACCGCGTCGCGACGAGCACCCGGCGGCGCTCCGGGCCGGCGGGGACGTCGCCGTGGCGGTCCCGAGCCAGGGCGGAGTGCAGGTAGACCGCGTGCGGCATCACCGTCGCGCCGAGCATCGACGCGGCGAGGAGGACCGACTGTGCGCCCTCGAAACGGGGGACCAGGCCGCTGACCAGTTCTCCGGGGGAGACCTGCGCGAACAGCAGGCCGGCGCAGAAGCCGACCGTCAGGATCGCGAGCATGGTCGTCACCACGGCCTCGAACGTGCGGGTGCCCCGGCGGCTGTGCAGGAGCAGGATCGCCATCGACACCACGCCGGTGAGCACGCCGCCGGCGACGAGCGGGAGACCGAACAGCAGGTGCAGGGCGAGCGCGCCGCCGATGACCTCGGCGACGTCGGTGGCGGCGGCGACGACCTCGGCCTGCACCCAGAACAGGAGCCGAGGCGTGCGCCGCATGCGCAGGCCGAGGTGTTCCGGCAGCGATCGACCGGTGACGACCCCGAGCTTCGCCGAGAGGTACTGCACCACGACGGCGCTGGCGTTCGCGGCGACGAGCACCCAGAGCAGCAGGTACCCGTACCGGGCGCCCGCGGTCAGGTTCGCGGCGACGTTGCCCGGGTCGACGTAGGCGATGGCGGCGACGAACGCAGGCCCGAGCAGCGACAGGCCCGCGGCACGGCGACGTGGCCGCCCCGGACCGGGTGCACCGGGACCGGACCGTCCGGGGTGGGCACGTCGAGCGGCGGCGGTGTCGGTCATGCCGACAGCCTGCCAGGTTTCGGTACACCGAATCCACAGATTCGGGAAGTCGTGTCCGCGGCGGTGCTGGCGACTCAGGCCGCGGCGCGACGAGCGCGGTGCGCCCGCACCTTCGCCCGGTTGCCGCACCGCTGCATCGAGCACCACCGACGGGTGCCGCCACGCGAGGAGTCGTAGAACACGAGCCCGCAGTCGTCGGCCGAGCAGCGGCTCAGGCGCGTCGGCTGTCCGTCGGCGGCGACGTCGTCGAAGCCGACCTCGGTGAAGAGCGCCACGGCGTCGCGTGCCACGCTCGACAGGGCCTGGGCGAGGCGCACCCGGTTCGCGCCCGCTCGGCGTCGGCCCCCGGGCAGGCTCGGTGGCACGTCCGGCAGCGCCGCGAACAGGTTCACCGTGTCGATGTCGTCCGGTGCCGGCCGGGTGCGGCCGGTCCCCGCGCGGAGACCGACGGCGACGGCGGTCCGGGCAGCGGCGTCGGACGACCCGACGGGGGCCGGGGCCGCGGCGACGGCCAGTCGACCGATCGCGGACCGGAGGGCGCGGGCGTCCTGCAGCTCACGTGCCGTGGCGCCGACGTCGATCGGTTCGGTGTGGTCGCCGAGCCACTCGTCCAGGTCGGCCGGGGTCACCAGGAGCTCCCCGAGTCGTGCGCGGGGGCGGCGCCCGTCGGGGTCGTCCGCGAACCCACCGGTGTGGGCGAAGTCCAGGGCGATCCGGCCGGCGTCGAAGAACCACGACGACCCGCTGTCCGTCCGGATGTGCTGCCCCGTGTGCATCCGTCCAGGCTAACGGCTCCCCGGCGCGCCTCCACGTGCCGGATCGATCATGCGGTAGCCGCGCGACGCTCCCAGGTGATGAGGTTGCGACCATCGAAGCGCCGCGAGCACCGGGCACACGCCAGCGGCCTCGTGGGCGTGCGGTAGCGGAAGTGCTCGTGGCCCGCCGGGCAGGTTCCGACCCACGGCGCGAGCTCGGACGCGACCGGCCCGTCGTACAGGCGGGACCCGGTGTACCCGATGTCGGCAGCGGTGCGACGCCACACGGGGCCGTGCCCGGCGCGGGGGCCCGCGAGCGCGTGGGCGACCTCGTGCAGCAGCACCTGGTCGACGTCCTCCGCCGACACCCTGCTGGCGATGTGCCGGCTCACCGTGATGCGTCGACGGCCGAAGTCGCACTGCCCCGCGCGGGTCTTCGCGTGGTCGAACGCGAACGTCCACCCGCCCGGACCGAGGTGTGCGGCCAGGAGCTGCTCGGCCCGTGCACGGACCCACTCCGGCGTCGGAGCGGGAGCGGAACCGGACGCAGGCTGCGCCGTCGTCACCGGCGGTCGGTGCCCGGCAGGTCGTCGGTGGGCTCGTCGCGCGGTGCCTGGCCCCGCTGTGCCGCGCGCGCGGCGATGCGGCCCCAGATGTCGTCGGCGTCGGTGCGTGCCGCGTCCGGGGCGCCGAGGACACGACGGCGGACCGGCGGGACCTGCTTCACCGGCTCGGCGACGCGGGTCGGCTGCGGCTCGTCGTCCTCCGCGCGGCGGGCGGCGACCTCGCGTGCGGTGCGGGGCTTGTCCCCGGCGGCCTTCGGCTGCGCGACCGAGGCCCGGAGCGCGGCCTCGACCGCCGTGCGGAGCGCTTCGGTGCGTTCAGACGGCGCCCCCGCCTGGCGGAACGCCTGGTACGCACGCGACAGCGCCGAGCGAGCTTCGTCGAAGCGGGACAGCTCGAACAGCGACCAGCCCTCGAGCTCGGCAGCGGCGCCCTCGAGCTCCGGCCACTCCTCGGTCCGGGCGGTGTCCCGGGCCATGGCGGCCTCGGTCGCGGCGCGCTCGTGGCGACCGAGGTCGTGCAGCACGTGCGCGCGGCGGATGCGGGCGGCCACCTTGTCCGACCGCTCGCCGGTGAACATCGTCAGGCGGAAGACCTCCTCGGCGACGACGAGCGACTCGTCGAGCCGACCGAGCAGCCGGAGGAGCTCGGCACGTTCGGCCAGGGCCTCGGTGCTGCGGCTCTGGCCGAGGTCGCGCAGCCGCTGCTGCACGGCGTCGGCGTCCACGGCAGGCCGCAGGCTGATCGGCGCGAAGGTGCTCCCCGGGCTCACACCCGCGGTGACCGGGGCGGCGTCGCCCGGGGCGGCGTGACGGGGTTCCCGGGCGCTGTCGGCGCGGTCGGGCTGCTGGCTGTCGTCGGGCGGGAGGGACATCGGTTCGAGGGTAACCGGGGCCTCCCGTGAGCGGGCGGTGCCACGCGCACGGGGGGTGCGAGAACGCGGCAGCGCACCGGGACGCAGCGGGGCAGCGGGGCACCCGGACGCGGCGGGGCACCCGGACGCGGCAGGGTGCCCGGACGCGGGACGGCCCGCCCCGCTGCAGCGGGACGGGCCGTCGGAGTGGCGCGTGGGCAGTGCCGCGGTGTCAGTTGCCACCGGTGATCGCGGCGGTCACGGCGACGCTGGTGGCGATGAAGGTCGCGAAGGTGGCGACGACGGCGAGGATGATCGCGAGGACGCCCCAGACGCGCCCCCGGCCCGCGACCGCCGCGATGATGCCCTGCACGAGGGCCCACAGGCCGAGGACGGCCGCGATGACGATCACGATCGAGCCGCCACCGAGCTGGCCCATCACGGCTGGGTCGTTCATGAGCTGCTGCTGCAGCTGTTCCTGCTGCTGCGCCGAGCTGCCGCCGTCCCGCGCGATCTGCTCGAGCGTCGCGTTGCCCGCCACTGCGGCACCCAACACGGCGCCGCCGACGACACCGAGCACGAGCGACAGGATCCCGAGTGCGAACGCGATGATGCCGACGGTCTTCTTCTTCTTCACCGGCTTCGGCTGCTCGTAGGACTGCCACGCCGGGCTGCCCGCGCTCGCCGGTGCCGACGACGCCGCGTACGGCTGGTGCGTCCCCTGGTGCTCGCCCCACGTCGGGGAGTCCGGGCGGCCGTCGCGCTGGTCGTACCCGCCGCGCTCGCCGTACGGCTGCTGGCCGTACTGCTGCTGCTGGCCGTACTGGTCGCGTTCGCCGTACTGCTGCTGCCCGTACCGCGGCTGACCCTGGTCGCGCTCGCCGTACTGCGGCGCCGAGCCCGGTGCCGGGTCGACGCGCTCGCCGTAGCGGGGTGCGTCCTGGCGGTCGTGCTGCTGCGCACTACCCCACACCGGCGCGTTGCCGTCGCCCGTCCGGTCCTCGTTGCTCCGGTCGTCGTTCGTCATCAGGGGACTCCCTCGGTCGGTCGCGCGGCTGCGCGGTCGTTGTCCCCCATCCTGGCAGCCGGATGCCCGACGCGTTCAGGGGGACACGGTGCCCCTGTACCCGTTCCGCGGCCTGGAGGCGCGGTGACGGACCGGCACCGAGCCTCCCGTCCGGTGGGTGGTCGCGCGGCGAGCGCGGGGTCAGCCGCCGAAGACGCTGCGGTTCGGCTCGGGCGACGCGACCGCGGTCGCGTCGGTGACGATGGGCGCCCCCGCCGTGAAGGCGCGGAGCTCCTGCCCGTGCACCACCTTCGCCGGCATCGGGTCGGAGGAGTACCGCCGGGGCATGTCGGCCACGGGGAGGTCCGTCTTCGACCCGAGCAGCACGATGTTGCCGAACCGCCGCCCCTTGAGCATCCCGGTGTCGGCGACCGCGGCGACCGACGGCAGCACCGCCTGCAGCGTCGATGCCTGCCCGCGCGCGAACGCCAGTCCGGCCCCGTCGGCGACGTTGACGGCGACGATGCCCGTGGGGGAGAGGAACTCGGCGACCGAGCGGTAGAACTCGATGCTCGTCACGTGCGCGGGGATCTGCGAGCCGCCGAACACGTCGACCACCGCCAGGTCGACCGTGCTGCGGAGCCCGGCCGGCAGCTTGCCGAGGACCTCGCGGGCGTCCCCGTACCGGACGCGGATCGACGCACCGCGGGGGAACGGGAGCACCTCGCGCACGTGCTCGACCAGGTCCCGCTCCAGCTCGACGACCTGCTGCCGCGAGCCCGGACGGGTGACGGCGACGTAGCGGGGCAGGGTCAGCGCGCCCGCGCCGAGGTGCAGCGCCGTGATCGGACCCTCCGGCAGCAGGTCGATCGCGTGCCCGATGCGCCGGATGTACTCGAACGCCAGGTGGGTCGGGTCCTCGAGGTCGACGTGCGACTGCGGCGTCCTGTCCACCACGAGCGTGAAGGACCCGGGGCGGTGCCGGTCCGGCTCGACCGACGCCCAGCCCGCACCGATCCGGAACCCGTCGAACGCATCAGCCATGCCCCCCATGGAACACCACCGTGATCCCCACCCCGACCACCACCCGAGGGTGGTGTGCCGCCGACCGCCGGCTCGCGAGGCTGGGAGCACCGGTCGGGGACCCCCGCCGGACACCTCGACGGAAGGCACACCGTGTCCACCCAGCTCATCGCGAACGCCGTCATCGGCCTCGTCCTCGTCGGCTTCCTGGCGTACCGGCAGGCGACCTGGCGGGCGTTCGACCCGGCACGTGTCTGGCGCACCCCGCTCGTCCTCGGCGTCGTGGGCGTCGTGGTGCTGGCGCAGTCCTCGGCCGCGGTCACGTCGCTCGACGTCCTGCTCCTCGGGGTCGAGGCCCTGCTCGCGGTCGCGGTCGGTCTGGCGATGGGGGCGATGACCCGCTTCCGGACGGCACCGAGCCCGGACGACCACGGCCGCACGCTCCAGTCGCGCACCGGCTGGGCGGGCGCCGGGCTGTGGCTGCTCATGATCGCCGTCCGCGTCGGTCTCGACGTCGTCGGCGGGCACCTCGGTGCACACCTGCTCACCTCGACCGGGGCGATCCTGCTCGTCCTGGCGCTGAACCGGGCCGCGCGGGCACTGGTCGTCGACCAGCGGATCCCGCGCGCCGCCAGCGGCATGATGGTCCGGTGAGCAGCAGTCCGGACCCGGTGCGCACCGCTGCCGTGCGGGACGACCTCGTGCGCGGCCGGTCCGGCTCGGTGACCACCAGGGCGCTCAACCTGCTCGGCGTCCTCGTGGTCACCTACTGGTCCGTGCGCACCGGGACGGCCACCGGGCAGCCCGTGTGGGCGTGGGCGGTCGGAGCCGTGGCGCTCGCCGCGTGGGTGCTCCGGGTCGCCGCGCGACGGGAGCGCGTGCTGCTCGTCGCGGCCTGGGTGATGGTCGTCGCCGGGGCGGCCGTCGTCGTCGCCACGGGGGCGGTGGCGGTCGCGGTGCCGCTCGTGGGCGTCGTCGTCCTCGCTGCGAGTGCGCGGCAGCCCTCGTGGGCAGGACCCGTCGCCGCGGTCGTGGCGCTGGTCGAGGTCGCGGCCACCGCGGTGCCGGCCGACGTGCCGGTCACGCTCGTGCTCGGCTCCGGCGGCGGACTCGTCCTGGCGGCCGTGGTCGGGTTCAGCCGCCGCCAGACCCGCCTGGTCGAGGACCGCACCCGACAGGCCGAGGCCGAGCAGCAGCGCGCCGAGCTGCTGGCGGACCGGTCGCGCGCGGCCCGCGAGGTCCACGACGTCCTCGCCCACTCGCTCGGCGGTCTGGTCCTGCAGCTCGACGCCGTCGAGGCGCTGCTCGAGGCGGGTCGCGTCGACGAGGCAGCGCGGCGTGCCGGCGCCGCACGGGCACTCGCGGCGTCCGGGCTCGCCGAGGCCCGCCGTGCGGTGCACGCGCTCCGCGACGACACGGCGGTGCCGGCGTCGCAGCCGGTGGACCTGGCCGGGCTGGTCGACGCCCACCGCGCCTTCGGCGGGGTGCTCACCACGCGCGGCGACCTGGGTCTGCCGTCGGTCGGTGCGGCGCACCGTGCCGTCGTGGTCGCAGCCGCCCGGGAGGCACTGAGCAACGCCCGTCGACACGCTCCCGGCCGCCCCGTGGAGCTGTCCGTCCGCGCGGCCGGCCCGACGGTCGACTTGACGGTCACGAACGCGCTCGACCCTCGTCTCGCCCCCTCCGGTGTCGGTGCGGGATTCGGTGCGGGGCTCGGTCTCGCGGGGATGCGGGAGCGGTTCGCGGAGCTCGGCGACGACTCGTCGGTCACCACCGGTGTCGTGGACGGGTCCTTCGTGGTCGCGATGCGCGTGCCGGCGACGACTGACGAGGCAGGGGAGCGGGCGTGACGATCCGGGTGCTCGTGGTAGACGACCAGGCGATCGTGCGGGACGGCCTGGTGACGGTGCTGTCGCTCGAGCCCGACCTCGAGGTGGTCGGCGAGGCAGCTGACGGCGCAGCGGCGGTCGCGATGGTGGACGACGACACGCCGGACGTCGTGCTGATGGACCTGCGGCTGCCGGGCACCGACGGTCCGACCGCCACCGCGGCGATCACGGCCGCGCACCCGGAGGTCGCCGTGCTCGTGCTCACGACCTACGCCGACGACGCCTCGATCGTCGGAGCGCTGCGGGCCGGGGCGCGGGGGTACCTGACGAAGGACGCGGGGCGACGGGAGCTCGCGGCCGCCGTGCGCGCCGTGGCCTCGGGACAGGCGACGTTCGACGCCGGGGTCGGGGCGCGGCTCGTCGCACAGCTCGGTGCGGCTCCGGCGACGCAGACCGTGCCCGACGTGGCGGAGCGTCCGCCCGCGCCGGCACCCCGCACGGTCCGCGACCGCTTCCCGGAGCTCACGCCGCGGGAGGCCGACGTGCTCGAGCGGATCGCCGCCGGGCGGACGAACCCGGAGATCGCCGCCGAGCTCTTCCTGACCGTGCCGACCGTGAAGTCCTACGTGAACCAGGTCTTCGCGAAGCTCGGTGTCCGCACCCGTGCCGAGGCCGTCGCCCGCGTCCTGCGCTGATCGGGCGGCGCTGATCGACCGTGGCGCTGATCGGATGGCGGTCCCCCGGTGACCAGCCGACGCCAAGGACGGTGCCGTACCGTTCTGGTCGTCGTCACCCGACAGGTGTCGAGAGCCCGGCCGCACGGTCGCGACGCTCCGCCCGTCGACGTGACCACGACGTGGACCGGACCGGCCCCGCGCGACCCCCACCGCGCCCGGGCGGCCGACCCGTCGTCGGCGTGCCCGCACCCCCACCGCTCGACCCCGGCACGCCGCCCTCCGGCGTGCGACGGCGCACGGCACGACGCGTGCGCCGACCGACGGTCCTGTGCGCCCGCGGCTGCGACACGACCCACGACTCCACCGGGAGACCGCGATGACCGACACCCTCAGCCTGCCCACCCTCCGACCGGGCTCCCCGGTCCGATCCGCGCGGACGGCCCGACCCGGCCGCGCGTCCCGGGCCGGCCGCGCCCTGCCGGTGGTGCACCTGCCCGCCCGCCCGCACCGTGCCTCCCGGCCGGTGGTCGCGGACGGTGAACGCGCTCCCCGCTGGATGCGTGCCGTCGGCTCCTTCCTGCTGCTCGGCGGAGGCGCGCTGACGGCGGCCGTGCTCGGCTGGCCGGGGGACGCGCCGGAGGTCGCGCTGCTGCTGCCGGGCGTGGTCGCCCTCGTCGCCGGCGCCCTGCTGCTGCTCGCGCGGACCGGCATCGCGGTGACCGACACCGACGTGGTGCTGCACTTCCGACCGCTGCCCGCGCGCCGCATCGTCCGTCGTCGGATCGCGGAGGTCTCGGTCGTCGAGGCGGACGCGCGCACCTTCGGCGGGGTGGGGCTGCGCCTCGGCCGTGGCGTGCGGGCGCTCCTGCTCACCCCCGGTCGAGGCGTGCGGATCACGGACGACCGGGGTCGGGTGACCTTCGTGCGGGCGGAGCGCCCGGAGGAGCTGCTGCGCGCGCTCGCGGACTGACGACGGGGGAACGTCCGGGCGGGCTGCGTGCTCGTACACGCCGTCGCAGGAGCGGGCTGCGTGCTCGTACACGCCGTCGCAGGGGCGGGCTGCGTGCTTATACACGCCATCGCCGAATCCGGTCAAGCCAGGACTGGACAGCGCGCGCCGGGGCGACCTATGATGACAGTTCGCGCTCCCTGGCATTCGTGTGTCGTCATATTGCGGTCGAACACGCGCCCTGGTGAAGCCGGTCCCGTATATGGCGGCGGGTCCCGCTCACCGATCATCCCACAGGTCCTCGACGGTCGTTGTCGTCGTGCGTTCCGTGTCGGTGGTCCCGGGGTCGCGCCGAGCGATCAATCCACTCACCAACGTGCTGCTCGTCAGTACCGGCCCGACGGGGCCTACCGGAGGTCACACCCTTGGCTGCTGCGCCCAACGCATCCACCAACCCCAAGAACGGTCGCAACCACTCGCGACTCTCGTTCGCCAAGATCACGGACACCCTCACGGTGCCGGATCTGCTCGCCCTCCAGACGGAGAGCTTCGACTGGCTCGTCGGCAACGACGTCTGGAAGGCCCGCCTCGCCGAAGGACAGGAGCAGGGTCGCACCGACCTCGCGCTGCACTCCGGCCTCGAGGAGATCTTCGAGGAGATCTCCCCGATCGAGGACCTCGGCGAGACCATGCAGCTCTCGTTCACGTCCCCGGAGCTCGAGGACCCGAAGTACTCCATCGACGAGTGCAAGGAGCGTGGCAAGACCTACGCCGCGCCGCTGTACGTCAACGCCGAGTTCATGAACCACATGACCGGTGAGATCAAGACGCAGACCGTCTTCATGGGCGACTTCCCGCTCATGACCGAGCGCGGCACGTTCATCATCAACGGCACCGAGCGCGTCGTCGTCTCGCAGCTCGTCCGCTCGCCGGGCGTGTACTTCGAGCGCCAGCAGGAGAAGACGTCCGATAAGGACATCTACTCCGCCCGCGTCATCCCCTCGCGTGGTGCCTGGCTCGAGTTCGAGATCGACAAGCGCGACCAGGTGGGCGTGCGCATCGACCGCAAGCGCAAGCAGTCCGTGACCGTCTTCCTCAAGGCCCTCGGCCTGACGAGCGAGGAGATCATGGAGGAGTTCCAGGGCTTCGCCTCGATCGAGTCGACCCTCGAGAAGGACGCCGTCCTCACCAAGGAAGAGGCGCTCAAGGACATCTACCGCAAGCTGCGTCCGGGCGAGCAGGTCGCCGCCGAGGCCGCGCGTGCGCTCCTCGACAACTTCTACTTCAACCCCAAGCGCTACGACCTCGCCAAGGTGGGTCGCTACAAGCTGAACCGCAAGCTCGGCATCGACGCGCAGCTCTCGGACTCGGTGCTGACCGTGCAGGACATCGTCCGCACGATCAAGTACCTCGTCTCGCTGCACGCCGAGAAGACCACGCTGAACGGTGTCCGCGACGGCGAGCCCGTCCAGCTGCGCCTCGACGTGGACGACATCGACCACTTCGGCAACCGTCGCATCCGCGCCGTCGGCGAGCTCATCCAGAACCAGGTCCGCACGGGTCTGTCCCGCATGGAGCGCGTCGTCCGCGAGCGCATGACCACGCAGGACATCGAGGCGATCACCCCGCAGACCCTGATCAACGTGCGACCCGTCGTCGCCGCGATCAAGGAGTTCTTCGGCACCTCGCAGCTGTCGCAGTTCATGGACCAGAACAACCCGCTCGCGGGTCTGACGCACAAGCGTCGCCTGTCGGCCCTCGGCCCGGGTGGTCTGTCCCGTGAGCGTGCCGGCGTCGAGGTCCGCGACGTGCACCCGTCGCACTACGGCCGCATGTGCCCGATCGAGACCCCGGAAGGCCCGAACATCGGCCTGATCGGCTCGCTCGCGTCGTTCGGTCGGATCAACTCGTTCGGCTTCATCGAGACGCCGTACCGCCGGGTCGTGGGCGGCCAGGTCACGACGCAGATCGACTACCTGACCGCGTCGGAGGAGGACGACTTCGTCGTCGCCCAGGCCAACGCGCCGCTGACCGACGACTTCCACTTCCAGGACGACAAGGTGCTCGTCCGGAAGAAGGGCGGCGAGGTCGAGCTCGTCGGCAAGGACGAGGTCGACTACATGGACGTCTCGCCGCGACAGATGGTGTCGGTCGCGACCTCGCTCATCCCGTTCCTCGAGCACGACGACGCGAACCGCGCCCTCATGGGTGCGAACATGCAGCGTCAGGCCGTCCCGCTGCTCCGTTCCGAGTCGCCGCTCGTCGGCACCGGCATGGAGGGCTACACGGCGATCGACGCCGGTGACGTCGTCACCGCCGACAAGGCCGGTGTGGTCTCCGAGGTCTCGGCCGACGCCGTGACCCTGCAGCTCGACGAGGGCGGCACGCAGACCTACTACCTGCGCAAGTTCGACCGCTCGAACCAGGGCACGAGCTACAACCACCGCGTCATCGTCTCCGCAGGCGAGCGCGTGGAGCAGGGCGAGGTCATCGCCGACGGCCCCGCGACGGAGAACGGCGAGCTCGCGCTCGGCAAGAACCTCCTCGTCGCGTTCATGCCGTGGGAGGGCTACAACTACGAGGACGCGATGATCCTGTCGCAGAACCTCGTGAAGGACGACACGCTCTCCTCGATCCACATCGAGGAGTACGAGGTCGACGCCCGCGACACGAAGCTCGGCAAGGAGGAGATCACCCGCGACCTCCCGAACGTCAGCCCGGACCTCCTGGCCGACCTCGACGAGCGCGGCATCATCCGCATCGGTGCCGAGGTCCGCCCCGGCGACATCCTGGTCGGCAAGGTCACGCCGAAGGGCGAGACCGAGCTCTCGGCCGAGGAGCGCCTGCTCCGCGCGATCTTCAACGAGAAGTCGCGCGAGGTGCGCGACACCTCGCTGAAGGTGCCCCACGGTGAAGAGGGCACGATCATCGGCGTCAAGGTGTTCGACGCGCAGGACGGGGACGACGAGCTCGGCTCGGGCGTCAACCAGCGTGTGGTCGTCTACATCGCCCAGAAGCGCAAGATCACCGCGGGTGACAAGCTCGCCGGTCGTCACGGCAACAAGGGCGTCATCTCGACGATCCTGCCGGTCGAGGACATGCCGTTCCTCGCGGACGGCACCCCGGTCGACATCGTGCTCAACCCGCTCGGCGTCCCCGGCCGCATGAACTTCGGCCAGGTCCTCGAGATCCACCTCGGGTGGCTCGCGAAGCAGGGTTGGAACGTCGAGGGCATCCAGGAGTGGGCGTCCGCCCTCCCCGAGGCCGCCCGTCACGCGGAGCCCGGCACGAAGGTCGCCACTCCGGTGTTCGACGGTGCCTACGAGCGCGAGATCGAGGGTCTCCTCGACTCGACGCTCCCGAATCGCGACGGCGAGCGCTTGATCGGTTCCTCCGGCAAGGCGCAGCTCTTCGACGGCCGCTCCGGCGAGCCGTTCCCGGAGCCCGTCTCGGTCGGCTACATGTACATCCTCAAGCTGCACCACCTGGTCGACGACAAGATCCACGCGCGTTCGACCGGTCCGTACTCGATGATCACGCAGCAGCCGCTGGGTGGTAAGGCGCAGTTCGGTGGACAGCGGTTCGGCGAGATGGAGGTGTGGGCGCTCGAGGCGTACGGCGCCGCCTACGCCCTCCAGGAGCTCCTGACGATCAAGTCCGACGACATCCTCGGCCGCGTGAAGGTCTACGAGGCGATCGTCAAGGGCGAGAACATCCAGGAGCCCGGCATCCCCGAGTCGTTCAAGGTCCTCATGAAGGAGATGCAGTCGCTCTGCCTGAACGTCGAGGTCCTCTCGGCCGACGGCCAGGCGGTCAGCCTCCGCGACACGGACGACGAGGTCTTCCGTGCCGCTGAAGAGCTCGGCATCAACATCTCCTCGCGGTTCGAGTCGTCGTCCGTCGACGACATCTGAGCCGGCCCGTACCGAACACGTTTCGAACTCAGCAAGAGAGAAGAACATTGCTCGAAGCAACGTCATTTGACGCCATCCGGATCGGCCTCGCGACCGCCGAGGACATCCGTCAGTGGTCGTACGGCGAGGTCAAGAAGCCGGAGACCATCAACTACCGCACCCTGAAGCCCGAGAAGGACGGTCTGTTCGGCGAGCAGATCTTCGGTCCGTCCCGCGACTGGGAGTGCGCCTGCGGCAAGTACAAGCGTGTCCGCTTCAAGGGCATCGTCTGCGAGCGCTGCGGCGTCGAGGTCACCAAGTCCTCGGTCCGTCGTGAGCGCATGGGCCACATCGAGCTCGCCGCACCCGTCACGCACATCTGGTACTTCAAGGGCGTCCCGTCGCGCCTCGGGTACCTCCTCGACATGGCGCCGAAGGACCTCGAGAAGGTCATCTACTTCGCGGCGTACATGATCATCGACATCGATGAAGAGGGCCGTCATGCCGACATGCCCGGTCTCGAGAACGAGATGCGCCTCGAGATCAAGAACCTCGAGGGTCAGCGCGACTCGATCATCGCCGACCGCCTCAAGAAGCTCGAGGACGACCTCGCAGCGCTCGAGGAAGAGGGCGCCAAGGCCGACGTGAAGCGACGGACCAAGGACACCGCCGAGAAGGAGATGTCCCAGGTCCGCAAGTCCTTCGACGAGGACATCACCCGCCTCGAGCGCGTGTGGGAGGACTTCCGCAACCTCAAGGTCGGCGACCTCAAGCCCGAGGACGCGGTGTTCCACGAGCTGCAGGACCGCTTCGGGATCTACTTCGACGCCTACATGGGCGCCGAGGCGATCAAGCTGCGGCTCGAGGCGTTCGACCTGGCCGCCGAGGCCGAGTCGCTGCGCCTGCAGATCGCCGAGGGCAAGGGCCAGAAGAAGATCCGCGCGATCAAGCGTCTGCGCGTCGTCAGCTCCTTCCTCGCCACCGGCAACTCGCCGGCCGCGATGGTGCTCGACGTCGTGCCGGTCATCCCGCCGGAGCTCCGCCCGATGGTGCAGCTCGACGGTGGCCGCTTCGCCACGTCGGACCTCAACGACCTCTACCGTCGTGTGATCAACCGCAACAACCGTCTCCGCCGCCTGCTCGACCTCGGTGCCCCCGAGATCATCGTGAACAACGAGAAGCGCATGCTGCAGGAGGCCGTCGACGCGCTGTTCGACAACGGTCGTCGTGGTCGTCCGGTCACGGGTACCGGCAACCGCGCCCTGAAGTCCCTGAGCGACATGCTCAAGGGCAAGCAGGGTCGCTTCCGTCAGAACCTGCTCGGCAAGCGCGTCGACTACTCGGGCCGTTCGGTCATCATCGTCGGCCCGCAGCTCAAGCTGCACCAGTGCGGTCTGCCGAAGCAGATGGCGCTCGAGCTGTTCAAGCCGTTCGTCATCAAGCGCCTCATCGACCTGTCGCACGCGCAGAACATCAAGTCGGCCAAGCGCATGGTCGAGCGTTCGCGTCCGCAGGTGTGGGACGTGCTCGAGGAGATCATCCGCGAGCGCCCCGTCCTGCTGAACCGTGCGCCGACGCTGCACCGTCTGGGCATCCAGGCGTTCGAGCCGCAGCTCGTCGAGGGCAAGGCCATCCAGCTCCACCCGCTCGTGTGTGCTGCGTTCAACGCGGACTTCGACGGTGACCAGATGGCCGTGCACCTGCCGCTGTCGGTCGAGGCCCAGGCCGAGGCACGCATCCTGATGCTCGCCTCGAACAACATCCTCAAGCCGTCGGACGGCCGTCCGGTGACCCTGCCCGCACAGGACATGATCATCGGTCTGCACCACCTGACGACCGTCCGCGAGGGCGCGCTCGGCGAGGGCCGTGCGTTCTCGTCGGTCGCCGAGGCGATCCTGGCCAAGGACCAGAACACGCTGCACCTCAACGCGATGGTGAAGATCCGCATGTCGGGTGTCCACTTCGCCGAGGGCGAGGCGCCGGAGGGCTACGAGGTCGGTCAGCCGATCCTCCTCGAGACCACCCTGGGCCGTGCGCTCTTCAACGAGACGCTGCCGGCGGACTACCCGTTCGTCCAGCGCGTCACCGACAAGGGCACCCTCTCCGCGATCGTCAACGACCTCGCCGAGCGCTACTCCAAGACCGAGACGGCCGCCGCGCTGGACCGGATCAAGGACGCAGGCTTCTACTGGGGCACGCGCTCCGGTGTGACCGTGGCGCTGTCGGACGTCGTGACGCCGCCGCGCAAGAAGGAGATCATCGCGGGCTACGAGGTCCAGGCCGCCAAGGTCCAGGGCGAGTTCGACAAGGGTCTGATCACCGACGCGGAGCGCCGCGCCGACCTGATCAAGATCTGGACCGAGGCCACGAACGAGATCGCGCAGGAGATGCGCGACAACTTCCCGATCGACAACACCATCAACCGCATGGTGTCGTCGGGTGCTCGTGGTAACTGGCTGCAGGTGCGCAACATCGCCGGTATGCGTGGTCTGGTGAACAACCCGAAGGGTGAGATCATCGCCCGCCCGATCATCAACTCGTACCGCGAGGGCCTGACCGTGGCGGAGTACTTCATCGCCACGCACGGTGCCCGCAAGGGTCTGGCGGACACGGCTCTCCGGACCGCCGACTCGGGCTACCTGACCCGTCGTCTCGTCGACGTGTCGCAGGACGTCATCATCCGTGAGGACGACTGCGGGACGACCCGTGGCCTCGAGCTCCCGATCGCGACCAAGGGCGAGGACGGCAAGCTCGTCCGCGACCCGCGCGTCGAGAACACGGTGTACTCGCGCACCCTGGCCGTCGAGGCCGTGGACGCGAACGGCACCGTGGTCGCCGAGGCCGGCTCGGACGTCGGTGACGTCCTGCTGGACACGCTGCTCGAGGCGGGTGTCGAGAGCATCAAGGTGCGCTCGGTCCTGACCTGCGAGTCCGCCGTCGGTGTCTGCGCGAAGTGCTACGGCCGTTCGCTCGCCACGGGCAACCTCGTCGACATCGGCGAGGCGGTCGGCATCATCGCCGCCCAGTCCATCGGTGAGCCCGGTACCCAGCTGACGATGCGTACCTTCCACACGGGTGGTTCGGCCTCGGCCGACGACATCACGCAGGGTCTGCCCCGCGTGACCGAGCTCTTCGAGGCCCGCACCCCGAAGGGCGCGTCCCCGATCGCCGAGGCCCCCGGCCGCGTCACGATCGAGGACACGGACAAGGGTCGTCGGATCATCCTCACGCCGGACAACGGCGACGAGCCGTTCATCTACCCGGTGCTCAAGCGTGCGACCCTCCTCATCGAGGACGGCCAGCACGTCGAGCTCGGCGAGCAGTTCATCGCCGGCACGGTGGACCCGAAGGAGGTCCTCCGGGTCAAGGGTGTGCGCGAGGTCCAGAAGCACCTCGTCAACGGTGTGCAGGACGTGTACGGCTCGCAGGGCGTGCCGATCCACGACAAGCACATCGAGGTCATCGTCCGCCAGATGCTCCGCAAGGTCACCGTCGTCGACCACGGCGACACCGACCTGCTGCCGGGTGAGCTCGTCGACCGGTCGCGCTACAACGCGCTGAACCGTGCGGCGCTGCAGGAGGGTCGCAAGACCGCCTCGGCTCGCCAGGAGGTCATGGGCATCACGAAGGCGTCCCTCGCGACCGAGTCGTGGCTGTCCGCCGCGTCCTTCCAGGAGACCACCCGCGTCCTCACGCAGGCGGCCATGGAGGGCAAGCAGGACCACCTCGTCGGCCTCAAGGAGAACGTCATCATCGGTAAGCTCATCCCCGCCGGGACGGGCCTCAGCCGGTACCGTGACGTGGACGTCGCCGCGACCGAGGAAGCCAAGGCGGAGCGGTACCCCAACCGCATCTTCGCCGACGACTCCTCGTTCTCGGACGCCGACCTGAGCTTCGTCGACTTCGACAGCTTCTCGTCGGACGACTTCACCCCTGGGACCTACAACTGAACAGGCACGGCCGACTGAGCCTGAGCTGAACCCGGAAGGCCCCCGCATCCTCGGATGCGGGGGCCTTCCTCGTTGCTGGACCGCGTGTGGTGAGGGGGACGCTGGCGGACGGGAGGCTCGTGGCGGGCCCGCCCCGCGCCTCCCGTCCGCCGGTGGTCCGGTCTCAGGCGGTGCGGCCCTTCTCGTCGACCAGCGAGTACAGGCTGAGGACGTTGCCGTCGGGGTCGCGGACGTCGAACCAGTCGACGGCACCGTCGACGCACTCGACCGGGCCGACGTCGATGCCGAGCGAGCCGATGCGGGCGTGCTGCGAGCGGACGTCGTCGACGCCGAAGCGGACGGTCGCGGGGCGTCGCTCGGCGTCGGCGTCGCGGTACAGCTGCAACCAGATGCCACCGATCTCGTACTCGACCACGCCGTCCTCGGGCTCGAGGTCGGGGTCTGCCCGCTGGAACACAGCGCCGTACCAGAGGCAGGACGCCTCGATGTCGGAGACGGGGAGCCCCACGGTCACGCTCGTGATGTCCATGTCTCATCATGGCGCGCAGCGGCCCCGCGCGTCGAGGGGTTCCTCGTGCACGCACCCCAGACGGTGCTGGACCGTTCGCCCCGCGGCTGCCGGCGCCTTCCTGCACAGGGCACGGCCGTCGACGTCCCGTCCACCGACACCCGGTTCGGACCCCGCGCCGACGTGGCGGAGCCGGAGCATCGACGCATGACGACCGCGAGACGCGCCTCTCGGTACCCGCCGGTACCCCAGCACTGGGGGCACACGCCACCCCGTCGCCCCCTCGTTGTGGGACTGCGAGGGCCGCACCGGGCGGCCGTAGCGTGGACGGGCGCCGCGCCGCTGCGGGGCACACCCCCACGACCCGGTCTCGACCCGAAGGAGGCCCCGGGACACATGGCCACCCTGTCCGAGATCCTCATCCTCAACGGCGCACTGCCGATCGAACACCTCGACTCCATGACCGGCGACGAGGCGATCGACGAGCGTGCCATCCGCTCCCTGGTGGACCAGGGCGTGGTGAGCGAGGCGCAGTACATCACGGCTCGAGCGGCCTCGAACAACTCCCACACCGTGCCGCTGACCGACTACCCGGTCGACGGGACCGCGGTGTCGATGCTGCCCGCGGCGCTCTGCCGTCGCCACGGAGTGCTCGGCATCGGGTTCGAGGGCGAGACGCTCGTGCTCGCGATGGTGAACCCGTCGAACGTGCTCGCGATCGACGACGCGCGCACCGCATCGGGTCGCGCGATCAAGCCGCTCCAGGTGGAGGAGCGCGACCTCGTCAGCGCCCTCGACCGGTACCTGCGAGCGGACGACGAGCTGAACGACCTGACGTCGTCGCTCGAGGACCAGTCGGCCGCGCAGACCCAGCAGCAGGTGGACCTGACCGACGGCGCGCTCGACGACGTCCCGATCGTCCGCTTCGTCAACCTGCTCGTCTCGCAGGCGATCCAGGACCACGCGTCGGACATCCACATCGAGCCGGGCGAGCACGAGGTCCGGGTGCGCTACCGCATCGACGGCGTGCTGCACGAGATGGCGCCGGCCCCGAAGAACATCCAGAACGGCGTGATCAGCCGGCTCAAGATCATGAGCGACATCGACATCGCCGAGCGGCGGAAGCCGCAGGACGGCCGGATGTCCGTGCGCCACGGCGGTCGGCAGATCGACCTGCGCGTGGCCACCCTGCCCACGGTGTGGGGCGAGAAGGTCGTCATGCGCATCCTCGACAACACGAACACGTCGCTGACGCTCAAGGACCTCAACCTGCTCGAGCAGAACTTCCAGGCGTACCAGCGGTCCTACTCGAAGCCGTACGGCATGATCCTGGTCACCGGGCCCACCGGTTCGGGCAAGTCGACCACGCTGTACACGACGCTCAACGCCGTCGCGAAGCCGGAGATCAACGTCATCACGGTCGAGGACCCGGTCGAGTACCGGATGGCCGGGATCAACCAGGTGCAGGTCAACCCGAAGGCCGGCCTGACCTTCGCGTCGGCGCTGCGGTCGATCCTGCGCTCCGACCCGGACGTGGTGCTCCTCGGTGAGATCCGCGACCACGAGACCGCGCAGATCGCGATCGAGGCCTCGCTCACCGGCCACCTGGTGCTCTCCACCCTGCACACGAACGACGCCCCGTCGGCCGTCACCCGTCTGACCGAGATGGACATCGAACCCTTCCTGGTCGGGTCCGCGCTCGACTCGGTGGTCGCCCAGCGTCTGGCCCGCCGGCTCTGCGACCGGTGCAAGGCCCCCGCCGTGTACGAGGCCGAGCAGCTGCACGCGCTCGGGTTCCTCGACCGTCCGGACGCGGCCGTGCCGGAGTTCTTCGCACCGATCGGCTGCGCCGTCTGCTCGAACACCGGGTACCGCGGCCGCATCGCCCTGCACGAGGTCATGACCGTGACCGAGGAGATCGAGCGCCTCGCGGTCGCGCGGGCCTCGAGCGCCGAGATCAGCCGCGTCGCCCAGCAGCAGGGCATGCTCACGCTCCGGCAGGACGGGTGGGAGAAGGTCAAGCTCGGCCTGACCAGCGTCGACGAGATCCTGCGCGTGGTCGCGTAGCCCGGGAGCACGAGGACGATGAACGAATCGGTGTACGACATCGAAGCAGGGAACGACCCCGTCGCCGGGTGGCACCCCGGGAGCCCGGGCAACGAGGTCGGTGGCCGTCGGGCTGCGCGGCTCGCGGCGGCTGCTGCGGCCGCGGCGGCGTCGGCGCACGCGGTGACGCCGACAGACCACCCCGTTGTGCCGACGTCGAGCAACGCCGTCTACGACCTGTCGACCGAGGGCGGCTGGGGTGCGCCGGCTGCCTGGGACGACCCGACCGGCGCAGGGGCCACGGGGACGATCCCGGCCGGTGCGTCGTCGTGGCCGCCGCCCGCCGGTGACCCCGTCGCCGTGCCGGTGGCGCAGCCGCAGGCCACGCCGGCCACGCCCCCGGCGGCGGTCCCACCGTCGACCGCGGCGTACGGGTACGCGGATGCGGTGACCGAGCACCTGCCGGTGGCGCCCGCGGTGGCGACCACGAGCCTCCAGACCGTCGCCCCGGCGGTGTCCGGTCGCACGATCACCGGACCCGCTGTCTCCGGGCCCGCGGTCGACCCTGCGTCGCACCCCGAGATCGGCTTCACGCGCCACGCTCGCGAGGTCGCCGACGGCGACCTCATCACGGCGCTGTCGCAGGTCGTGTACCAGGGAGCGTCCGACCTCCACGTCACCGCGGACGCCCCGCCCACCGTGCGGGTCGACGGGTCACTGCGTCCCGCGGTACCCGGGGGACCGTGGGCACGCAACAAGGTCATCGCCGCACTGAAGACGCTGCTCACGCCCGAGCAGGCCGGGCAGTTCGACCACGAGCAGGAGCTCGACTTCGCGTACTCGTTGTCGCCGGAGTTCCGCTTCCGCGTGAACTACTACCAGCAGCGCGGCAACTGGGGCGCGGCGTTCCGCATCATCCCGACGAAGATCAAGACGCTCAAGCAGCTCGGCATCCCCGCGCACGTCGGGGAGTTCGCGAAGCTGCCCCGCGGACTCGTGCTCGTGACCGGGCCGACCGGCTCCGGCAAGTCGACGACCCTCGCCGCGCTCATCGACCTGGTCAACGAGACCCGTGCCGACCACATCGTGACGGTCGAGGACCCGATCGAGTTCATGCACGAGCACAAGAAGGCGATCATCAACCAGCGCGAGGTCGGGGCGGACACCCACTCGTTCGCCGCCGCGCTGAAGCACGTGCTCCGTCAGGACCCCGATGTCATCCTGATCGGTGAGCTCCGCGACCTCGAGACCATCTCCGTGGCGCTGACCGCCGCCGAGACCGGGCACCTGGTCTTCGCGACCCTGCACACGCAGAGTGCTCCCGGCACCATCGACCGCGTCATCGACGTGTTCCCGCCGCACCAGCAGGGGCAGATCCGCACCCAGCTCGCGGCGACGCTCGAGGGGGTCGTCTGCCAGACCCTCGTGCCGAAGGCGAACGGGTCCGGCCGTGTCGTCGCCACCGAGATCATGAAGACGACGCCGGCGATCGCGAACCTGGTGCGCGAGGGCAAGACCTACCAGATCACCTCGGCGATGCAGGCCGGGCGCGACGCCGGGATGCACACGATGGACCAGGACCTCGCCGAGCTCGTCAACGTCGGTACCGTCACCCGGGCCGCGGCGATGGAGAAGGTGCACGACGAGGACGGCTTCGACCGGCTCGTGCAGCGCGTCGAGTCGCCGTCCGACTCGTCCGCAGCGGCGATCGCCGCCTCCGAGATCGACTTCGGCGACAAGTACTCCGGGGGCCACTGATGTCACTCGCGTTCGACTACCGGGGCCGCGACGGCGCCGGCAAGCTCGTCAAGGGTCGGCTCGACGCGGCATCCGAGGGTGCCGTCGTGCAGCGGCTCCGGACGATGGGCGTCTCGCCGATCGCGATCACCGAGGCGAAGCCCGGCACCGGGCTGCAGACCGAGATCAAGATCCCGGGGTTCGAGAAGGGCGTCGGGCTCAAGGACCTGGCGATCATGTCGCGCCAGGCCTCGACCATGCTGTCGTCCGGGCTCTCGCTGCTCCGTGCACTCACGATCCTGGCCGACCAGACGGACAACAAGAAGCTCAAGGACATCCTCGGCAAGGTCCGCGACGACGTCGAGCGCGGTGTCTCGTTCTCCGACGCCGTGGCGAAGTACCCGGTCGACTTCCCGCCGATCATGATCAACATGATCCGGGCAGGGGAGACCGGCGGCTTCCTCGACCAGGCGATGGACTCGATCGCGACGAACTTCGAGAAGGAGCACAAGCTCCGCTCGACGATCAAGTCGGCGATGACCTACCCGGTCGTGGTCCTCGTGATGTCGCTCGTCGCGGTCGTCGTGATGCTCGTGTTCATCGTGCCGATCTTCCAGGACATGTTCGCGTCGCTCGGCGGGCAGCTGCCCCTGCCGACGCGGATCCTCGTGCAGTTGTCGCACGCGATGCGCTGGGCCGGCCCGATCCTGGCGGTGCTGGTCGTCGTCGGCTGGCTCTGGTACCGCGGCAACAAGAACACCGATCGGTTCCGCGCTGTCCGCGATCCGATCCTGCTCCGGATGCCGGTCTTCGGACAGCTGACGCGGAAGATCGTCATCGCCCGTTTCGCCCGGAACTTCTCGAACATGATCGGTGCCGGGGTGCCGATCCTGCAGGCGCTGCAGATCGTCGGCGAGGTGTCGAACAACTTCGTCGTGCAGAAAGCACTGACGCGCGTTGCGGAAAGTGTCCGGAAAGGCGAATCGATCGCCGATCCCCTCGCCAAGGAATCAGTGTTCCCGGCAATGGTCGCGCAGATGATCGCGGTGGGTGAGGACGCCGGTTCGCTCGAGGTGATGCTCGAGAAGATCGCGATCTTCTACGATTCCGAAGTGGAATCGACCACGGAATCCCTGACCTCGCTCATCGAACCGTTGCTCATCGCATTCCTCGGCGTGGTGGTCGGCGGGATGATCGTCGCGCTCTACCTGCCGATCTTCCAGATCTCCTCGCTGGTCAAGTAACTCGACGGCGCGCGCCCTCCGTTCGGGGGTCCGTCAGGAATTCCGCACCCCCGGTACTGGGGGCAATTCGCAACACAGATCACCCCCGTTCTCGGGATTATGCCCCGAAAACGCCGTCAATACGCTTACCAGCGGCGGCGGAGCAGTCTGCGGCACAACCCCATCGCACTCCCGAGAAGAACGGAACCACCATGTACTTCGCTCTCATGGGCAAGCTCGACGCTCGCCGCAAGGGCCTCCTCGAGGACAAGGAGAAGGGCTTCACGCTCATCGAACTCCTGGTCGTCGTGATCATCATCGGCATCCTCGCCGCGATCGCCATCCCGGTGTACCTGAACGTGCAGAACAACGCGAAGGACGCGTCGGTGAAGTCCGACCTGGCGAACGCGAAGACGGCGGTGATCGCGTTCCAGACGGACAAGAACGGGAAGCTGCCGACGGACGCGGAGTTCAAGAACCTCGACACGATGAAGCCGTACGGCTTCACGCAGAGCAAGGAGACGGTGTTCGTCTACAGCCCGTCCGGAAGCACCTTCTGCATCCAGGGCACGGGTGCTACCGGAACGGCGTTCAACATCAAGGACACGACGGCCGCCGAAGAAGGAAAGTGCTGATCTGACGATCCGCATGAAGGCGGCTCGCGTCTGCGAGCCGCCTTTCGTATCCACTGCTCGTGAGGAGGTGACCGTGATCCGCAGACTGCAGCACGTGCTGCGCCCGGTCGACCCGTCGACCCGTGAAACGGGCCTCTCGGTCATCGAGGTCATGGTCGCCATGATGGTCTTCGCCGTGATGAGCGTCGGGATCGCCTACGGCATCGCCAACACCCTCCAGCTCACCCAGACGAGTCGCGGCCGCGAGACCGCCGTGGCGCTCGCCTCGCAGGACATCGACTCCATGCGGCAGACGGCTGCGGCGACGACATCCGGCATCTTCAAGGTGGTGAGCGCATCCGGCGCCACCAACACGAAGACCCTGGGCGGCGTGACCTACCAGATCGACCGGTCCGTCCGGTGGGTGCAGAGCGACGGCGCGAGCGGCGCGTGCGGCACCTCGAACGGCAAGCTCGCGTACAAGAGCGTCGTCGCGACGGTGTCGTGGCCGAACGCCCGAGGCGGTACGTCCTCGACCTCCATGACCTCGGCGATCGCGCCGAGCGACGCCGTCACCGACCCGGGCTACGGCACCGTGATCGTCTCGGTCGCGAACGCGTCCGGTGCACCGTTCCCCGGCGTGGCCGTGTCGCTGAAGCCGATCACGGGGACCGGCGCCGTCGCACCGAGCACCGCTCCGCTGCCGACCGACTCCCAGGGCTGCTCGTACGCGGTCAACGTGGCCCCTGGGGACTACACCGTCACCGCCACGGCCGCCGGCGGCATCGACACCGAGCAGAAGCAGCCCTCGCAGCAGAGCCCGATCACGGTCGCTGCCGGTGCGAGCGCCCCCGTCCCGTTCGTCTACGACCGCGCGAGCCAGCTGACCCTCCGGTACGCACCGTCGTACGGCGCGACGCTCCCCACGAACATGCCCACCGTGCTTTCGAGCACCGGCGGCGGACTCGACACGGTGACGCCCTGGGACACCACGAGCACGTCGCTCGCTATCACGTCGGCCTCGTCGCCGTCACTCCCGGTCTTCCCCTTCACCTCCGGGTACACGGCCTACGCCGGCCCCTACTCGAACAGCCCCAACGCCAAGGTGAACTGCCTCAGTCCGAGCTCCACCGCCTGGAACACGCCGAACCCGGACGGTGCGGTCGGCGCCAGCCCGGGCGTGATCACGACGAGCGCGGGAGAGCCCGCGAGTGGCTCCGTCCGCATGGGCGTCGCGACGATCAAGGGCGTGAAGGGTCGCTACGTCACCGCGGTCTCCTCCGCGAACCCCGGGCCGGGCGATCCGGGCTGCGCGGCGGGCATGACGATGAGGTTCCCGGTGTCGACCTCGGACACTGCGACGATCGCCCTGCCCTTCGGCACGTGGACGATCTCGTCCGGCACGACGTTCGGTTCGACCTCGCGCAACGAGATCGCCACGAACGCCGCCAACGTCTCGCCGGTCACGCCGGGGACGGTCAACCGGAAGACCGCGCTCATCGTCATCAGCTACGACAACACGCTTACCCTCGATCCGCGCGGGCAGACCTCGTGAGGCGGGTGCTGGGCAGGCTCGGACGCGAGGACGAGGGCGTCGGCCTCATGGAGCTCATCGTCGCGATGAGCATCTCGATGGTGATCCTCGTCGCGGTCGGCGGGTTCTTCACCGCGACCCTGCGGGCCGGATCGACGAACACCCGATCCGACCAGAACGCCCGCTCCGCGTCGATCGTCATGAACTCCCTCACCCGATACGTCCACGCCGCGAGTCTCCTGCCGGTGGCGGACGGCACCTACGCCACCGCGGTGACGCAGGCGGGCGGCTCGACGATGACGTTCACCGCCTTCGTGAACCTCGACGGCAACGCCACCGACGTCCCGGTCCAGGTGCGGTACTCGCTGAACCGGGCGAAGGGGCTCGTCCTCGACCGCTGGACGGGCACCACGACGAAGGGCTTCACGACCTTCCCCGCCCCGACCCAGCCGCCGACCACGTCCACCGTCCTCGGTGGAGCGGTGTCGTCCCCGACCGGCGACGGCGACCCGCTCTTCACCTACCTCGGCGCGAACGGTGCAGCGCTGCCGACCCTCGCCGACGGTTCCCTGGCCGCGTCGCAGCTCGGAGCGGTCCGTGCCGTCCGGGTCAACCTCGAGCTCGGCGCGCCGACGGCCGACAGCCCGGGCAACACCCACATCCAGAACACGCTGTACCTCTTCAACGTGGCCTACGGCACCGGCACCGGAGCGACGCCGTGATCGGGCGGGTCAGCGCAGCCCTCCGCCGCACGCACGGCGACGAGCGGGGCATGGCCCTGGCGAGCGTCGTGATCTTCGGCACGGTCATGCTCATGCTCGTCGCGACGATGGTGGCGGTGTCCACCTCGGGCGCGGTGAAGTCCGCGACGGACCGGAACTTCCAGAACGCCATGGCCGCCGCGTACGCGGGCCTCGCCGACTACCAGTCGAAGCTGTCCAACGACAACGGCTACGCCCTGTACGGCAACGCGGCCGCACGGTTCAGCACGGCCAGCGGTTCGACGTTCACGGGCGACGACGGCAACCCGGCGTTCACGAGCAGCGGCTCGCAGTGGGCGACCGTCGTGGGCTCGACCGACCAGTTCTTCCGGTACGAGGTCGACAACGCCGACTACTCGTCGAAGGGCGTGCTCCGCGTGCGCGTCACCGGGAAGTCCGGGGGCAGCGTCCGGTCCCTCGTCGCCAACCTCAAGGGCGACGGCTTCATCAACTACCTGTACTTCACGAACTACGAGTCCTCGAGCCCCGCGATCTCCGGCAGCGACTGCACGACCGCCTACCAGTGGCAGAACGGGGTCTCCAACCGGTGCCAGGCGGTGCAGTTCGCCGGGACGGACGTCCTCAACGGCCCGATCCGGACGAACGACGTCTTCACCGCGGCGTGCGCGACGACGTTCAACGGCACCGTGGAGCAGCACGACACGCGGGTGCGTCCGTCGAGCGGGACCTGCAGCGGACAGTTCCTCGGAGGCGACCCGTCGCCGGTACCGTACCTCGGGCTGCCCGCGCTGAACTCGAACATGTCCCAGGAGACCCGGACCGACCTCCCTGCGACGGTGCCTCGTCCCGGGTGCCTCTACACGGGACCGACCCGGGTGACGTTCCTCGGTGGCGGCAAGATGACCGTCTGGTCGCCGTGGTCGAAGGCGACCCAGATCCAGGTGGACAGCAAGACGGGCAAGGTGTCCGCGGGCGCGGACACCGCGAAGGCTGCGTCGCTCTGCGGGTCGATCGACGCCCTGCAGAGCGAGGGTGGCGCGACGATCCCGACACTGCCCGCGAACCTCGCCTACGTGCAGGACGTCCCGTCCGCGACGAACAACGTGAACACCTGGTCGGGATCGTTCCCGTCGAAGTACACGAACACCTACTGCACGACGACCGTCACCGTCGGGGCGAACGGTCGCGCGACCACGAAGTCGAACCAGCCCTTCAGCAACGGACTCGGGTACCCGGCGGCGGGGGAGTGGGTGAACGGCCGGAGCGCCGGTCGCAACAACACGACGCAGACCGGGTCTGCACCGGACACCTACTCGTGCACCGCCGGAGACGTCTTCGTCAGCGGGCCGTTCGCCGGAGCGATGACGATCGCTTCGTCGGGGACGATCTGGGCGACCGGCAGCGTCACGTACGCGGACCCCACGACGGACATCCTCGGCTTGGTCGGCCAGAACGCGGTCGAGGTCTACAACCCGACGAAGTGCACGTCGTACGCATCAGACCGGGCCGCCTGCAACAACTCCGGGATCGCCCTGCTGAAGCGCTCGAGCGGGGACGACATCACGATCAGCGGCGCCATCGCCAGCAACGCCGGGACGTTCTGGAACCAGAACTACGACGTCGGACCGAAGCTCGGTGTGCTCAAGGTCGTCGGCTCCATCGCGCAGAACTGGCGCGGCCCGGTCGCGACCACCGGAGGCACGGGCTTCTCGAAGAACTACGTCTACGACCAGCGGCTGCTCACCACGGCCCCGCCGAAGTTCCTGCAGCCCGTCTCGACCTCGTACGGCGTGACGACGCAGGTCGAGGTGCAGTCGGCATACCAGGTGGACGGTGCGTGCGCGAAGACGAGCGCCGGGGCCTGCCGGTGAGCGCCACCTGGGTCCTGGCCGCGCTGGCCGGCGTGTTCGGCCTGGCGATCGGGTCGTTCCTCAACGTCGTCGTGCACCGCGTGCCCGCAGGGCTCTCGGTGGTGGCACCGGCGAGTGCCTGCCCGCAGTGCGACCACCCGATCCGCCGCCGAGACAACGTCCCGGTCCTGTCATGGCTGCTGCTGCGCGCGAGGTGCCGCGACTGCGCCGCTCCGATCCCGGTGCGCTACCCGGCGGTCGAGGCTGCGACCGCCGTGCTGTTCGTGCTCGTCGCCCTCGTCGTCCCCCGACCGCTCGACGCTGCAACGACCGGCGAGGTCCTCGGTCGGACCGTGCTGCTCGGCGCGCTGCTCTTCCTCATGGCGGTGAGTGTCGCGCTCTCGCTGATCGACCTCGACACGCACCGCCTGCCGAACGCCGTCGTCTACCCGGCTGCCGTCGTGCTGCTCGTGCTCCTCAGCGTGGTCTCCGCCGTGTCCACGGACTGGGGCGCTCTGCTACGCGGCCTCCTCGGCGCGGTCGTGCTCGGCGGGGCCTACCTGGTCCTGGCGCTCGCCGTCCCCGGCGGGATGGGGCTCGGCGACGTCAAGCTCGCCGTCGTGCTGGGCCTCGTCCTGGCGTACCTCGGATGGGGACCCCTCGCAGTGGGAGCTTTCGGTGGCTTCCTCGTCGGCGGTACGGTCGCGATCGCGCTCGTCGTCGCCGGTCGCGCGCGGATCGGCAGCGGAGTCCCGTTCGGTCCGTCGATGTTCGTCGGGGCCTGGATCGGCATCGCCTTCGGTGCGCCCCTCTGGTCGGCTTACCTCGGGCTGCTCGGCCTGTCATGACCCTCAACGAAAGCAGCACCATGGGAAAGAGCATCGTCGGCGTCGACATCGCCGCGTCGTCGATCCGTGCGGTCGAGGTCGGGGACGCCGACCGTGACCGCCCCGTCGTCCTCCGGGTCGCCGAGGTGCCGACGCCCGAGGGAGCGGTCAGCCGCGGCGAGGTCCTCGAACCCAACACCGTGGGGGCCGCGCTGCGGCAGCTCTGGTCGACGGGCAGGTTCCGGTCGCGTGACGTCGTCCTCGGCATGGGGAACCAGCGGGTCCTCTCCCGCGACCTCACCGTCCCGCATGCGCCGCTCGCGCAGATCCGCGAGAGCCTCCCGTTCCAGGTGCAGGACATGCTGCCGGTCCCGGTGGGCGATGCGATCCTCGACTTCTACCCGGTCAGCGAGGGCGTCGACGAGACCGGCCCGGTGATCCGCGGACTGCTCGTCGCGGCGATCAAGGACGCCGTGCTCGCCAACGTCCGCGCCGTTCGGCTCGCGGGCCTCAACCCGGTCGGTGTGGACCTCATCCCGTTCGCCCTCACGCGGGTGCTGAGTCCGACGCAGGCGCAGCACGGGACGATCGCGATCATCCAGGTCGGCGCGGACACCACGAGCGTCGTGCTCGCGACGGACGGCGTGCCGCAGTTCGTCCGGATCATCCCCTCTGGCGGGGACGACATCACCCGCTCGCTCGCCGGTCGACTCGACATCCCCTTCGCCCAGGCCGAGGCGGTGAAGCGGCACTTCGGGATCGGTCCGGGTGCCCGCACACCTGACGACGCGCGAGCCGTCGCGGCGGTGTTCGACACGGTGAACGAACTCGTGACGAGCCTCCGCAACACCATCAACTACTACGTCAACACCCATCCGGACGACGTCGTCGCCGGCATCGCGCTCGTGGGCGGCAGTGCCCGGCTCATCGGGCTCCGCGAGGCCCTCGCGGACGCGACGCACCTGCCGGTCACCACACCGTCGGCCTTCCGTCACGCGGGCTTCGGCCGCGCGGTGCGCGAGGAGGACGTCCTGGCACACGGTGACTCGGTGGCCGTCGCGTACGGACTCGCGGTGGGGAGCCAGGCAGCATGACCAGCACACAGGAGCGGACGGACACCGCGCAGGGGCGTCGGGGCCGCGGAGCGCGTCGAGCGGCCACGGACGCGACCGCGGGGCGTGCACCCCGCGTCGACCTCCTCCCTGCGGAGGTCTACGCCGAACGGCGACAGCGGGCACTGACGCGGCGCGCGTGGCTCGGGGTCGTCGTCATCGGTGCCGCCGTCGTGCTCGCGACCGGCGGCGCCGTGGCGCACCAGATGGCGACGGCGTCCTCGCTGACCGCCGCGCAGGGGGAGACCACAACGCTCCTCGCCCAGCAGCAGCGGTACGCGGAACTGCGCGCAGCGGAGCGCGACACCGACCTCCTCGAGTCGGCCCGCGCCGTCGGAGGATCCACCGAGGTCGACTGGGACGGGACGCTCGGCGGCATCCGCGACGTCCTGCCGGCGGACCTCGCGATCAGCGGGATGACCATCGCCTCCGCGACCGTGACGGAGCCGTTCGGACAGGCGACGGACGGTGGGCCGCGGCCGAGGATCGCGACGCTCGCGCTGACGGCGAGGTCGACGACCATCCCGTCGGTGCCGGACTGGACCGGCCGCCTCTCCGGACTCGCGGGCTACCTGGACTCGTCGATCTCGTCGATCTCGTTCGACGAGGACAGCGGTGAGTACACCTCCGTCATCGAGCTCGAACTCGACGCTCGGGCCTACGACGGTGTGTACGGCAAGGAGACGGGCCGATGACGAAGCACCACCTGTCCCTCGTGATCGCCCTCGTCGTCGGCGTCGCCGTACTCGCCGGCGGCTGGTTCCTCGGCGTGCAACCGCAGCTCGCCGCGGCCGCGTCGAACCAGGCCCAGCAGACGACCATCGATGCGACCAACGACAAGAACCGGGCCGAACTCACCCGGCTCGCAGCGGCCTTCTCCGGACTCGACGCGACGAAGGCGGAGCTCGACCAGCTGCGGGCTTCCGTGCCGTCGACCGTCGATACCGAGTCCTTCGTCCGGGAGATCGACGCGAACGCCGCCGCGGCCAGCGTCCAGGTCACCAACGTGACCATCGGCGACGCCACCCCGTACGCTCCCGCGTCGGCGGAGCAGGCCAGCTCGGCGACGGCCACCCCCGGAACGACCTCGGACGGCGACGACGGGGCGCCGTCGGCGGAGGCCCGCACCGACCCGGCGATCACCGCCACGAACTTCTCGCTCGTGCCGGTCACGGTGGCGGTGCACGGGTCCTACGACGAGGCGTTGGCGTTCACGAAGTCGATGCAGACCGGGGCCCGACTGTTCCTCGTCTCGGGGATCGCCGCCGCGAGCGAAGACGAGGACGGCACGCCTCCGATGCAGTCGCAGTCCTGGTCGCTCTCCGGGTCGGTCTACGTCCTCACGGACCCCTCGTCGAGCACCTCGGCGAACGGCTGACACTCGCTCCCCAAGGCCCCCGCGAAGTGGGTGCGACACGCCACGCCGCACCCACTTCCGCGACACCCGTCGGTGTGCCTACGATGCTCCCGACGCCGCACTCGCGGCTGCTCACACCCCTCTCGGACGGTCGCCTCAGGACGGCCGTTCCTCGTCGTGCCCGGAGTCGCGCGTGTTGGTCGGAATCGTGGAGTTCCTCGGCTGGTTCGGAGCCGTAACCGTTCTCGCAGGTTACCTGCTGTTCTCACTTGGCAAGATCCCGAACGGGCCGCTCTACCAGTCCCTCAACCTGGTCGGCGGGCTGTCCGTCGCCATCAACGTCGCCGCGCACCACGCGATCCCGTCGACGATCGTGAACGGCGTCTGGGCCGTCATCGCCGTCGTGGTCCTGGTGCGGATGGGCTGCGCTCGCCGGGCCGCCCGACGAGGGGTCCCCGAGGCACCGACGGGCTCCGCCCTGCACGTCGAGCCCCCGACGACGACCGCCGTCCTGCCCGTCGTCGGACCGGCCCTGCGCGACCACGAGGCGGAGTCGGTCCGCCGCGACCACGAGGCGGAGTCGGCCCTGCGGGACCAAGGACCGGCGCTGACCAACCCGGACCACGAGACGGAGCCGGCCCTGCGAGACGACGCCGAGCCGCGCCTCCAGGACGACACCGCGACGACCCCCGTAGCCCCCATGACCGAGTCCGTCCCGGTCATCACCGCGACCATCGCGCTTGCGCTCGTCGCGGCCGCGCAGCAGCACGAGCGGCAGCAGGAGCCCGCGCAGCAGCACGAGCAGCAGCCCGAGCCCGAGCGCGCCCCGGAGCGCACCACCCGCTGACCCGGCGACGTCGGAACCTGCCACCCAGGGCGCCCGGCAGTACGATCGAGCCATGTCCCGGTGGCTGATCGCGACGATGACGTCGATCCTCTTCATCGCGCTCGTCATCGCGGTGACGGGCTTCGAAGCCCTCCTCGCCGACGTCGAGGCGATCCCGCAGCCGGACGCGAGCCCCTACCTCGGACCGACGATGGTGGTCGCGGCAGCCGCGGTCGTGTTCCTCGCCACGGCTGCGGGGATCCGCGAGGGCAACCCCGGCGTCACCGGACTCGTCGCCGCCGCCGGCACCTACCTGGCGATGCTCGCGACGGGAGCGGTGGGCTACTCGATGACGCGTGGGGACGGCACCGAGCTCCTCGTGTTCCCCGCGGGCTCCGCGCTGAGTCCCTTCATCGTCGGCTCGGTGTTCGTCGCCCTGCTCTGCGTCCTCGGCGGGGTGTCCGCCGCCCGGTACCAGGCTCGCCAGCGTGCCGCGGACGCAGCTCCCGGTGGCGAGGGGGACCGGCGCTGAGGCCGGTCTCGCGCGAGCGGACCCTCCCGGGCCCGCCTGTGCAGAGGTCCTCCGCTGTCCACAGCCCGGTCGCGCGACACCGCCCGGCGGTAGCATTCCGGAGCACGCACAGGCACGACGGGGGATGCATGACCGACAACCAGCCGGACGGGTGGGCACAGGTCCCGCACGTCGACACGCTCCGCGGCACGCAGGAGCCGCCGGTGCCCGTCAACGGCGCGGCAGCGCCGCGTCCGCAGCGCCGCATGCGACGCGGCGCGCTGGTGGGGATCATCGCGGGCGGTGCGGCCGTGGTGCTGCTGCTCGCCACGGGCGTCGTCGGGTACGCGGTCCAGTCCTCCTCGCACTCCGCCGACCGGCCGGTGCGCGCCTTCCTCGACGACCTGACCGCCGGCCACGTGGACGACGCACTGCGGCTGGCGGGTGTCGACCACGACGACGCGGACGTCCTGCTCACCGACGCCGCCTACGCGAAGGCGACCGACCGCGTCACCGGCTACCGCATCGCAGCGACGCGCACCGACGGCGACACCGCGACCGTGCGCGCGTACCTGCGACAGGGCGGCCGGGACGTCGCATCGACCTTCACCCTCGACCGCACGGGCACCGACTGGGGCGTCTTCCCGGTGTGGGACCTCCAGGCCCCGGACCTCGGCCGGGTGCAGGTCTCGGTACGCGGGCCCGGCGGGACGCCGGTCGAGGTCGCCGGCCAGCGAGTCCGGACGTCCGACGACGGGATCGCGAACCTGACCGCCCTGCCCGGCTCGTACGCCGTGACGGTCGACGGGGGGAAGTGGTTCACGGCAGAGGGTGCCACCGCGCGCATCAACGGCTTCGACGGGATCAGCTCGGCCCCGGTGTCCATGACGACGGAGCTCACCGACGACGGCAAGCAGGCGGCGCAGCAGGCCGTCGACCGCTGGGTCGACGGCTGCATCGCCTCCACCGACCCGGCCCCCGCCGGTTGCAGCTTCTACGCCTACGGCGAGGACCCGGCCTACACCTACACGAACCAGAAGTGGACGCTCGAGCAGCGCCCGGAGGTGACGGTCGGTGGCTGGTTGTCGCGCGGGTGGACGGTCTCGACGACGACCCTCGGTCGCGCCACCTTCACCGCCGACATCTCCGGGCCCGACGGTGTCGGCACCGCGAAGGCAGGTCCGATGAACGTCAACGCCAGCGGGTACGTCTCCGGCTTCTCCGGAGACGGGGCGACGTTCGAGTCCGCCGTCGGCAACGGATCGTCCGACACGGGTTCCTGACGCGCGCGGCGGTCATCGGCATGGAGGCCCGTCCCACCGCCGCGGACGGGTCCGGTCGGACGGTCGCCGGCCGGGAGGCCCGTCCCACCACCGCGGACGGGTCACGACGGTCGGTCACCGGCCGCGCGGGAGCGCCCCACCACCGCGATCACGTCGCGCTCCGCTCCGGGGCCAGCCGAGCAGCGTTCCGGTCTGCGGACAGGGCCGTCCCCCCGCCCGCCGGCCCGCTCCGGGCGCGACGCGCCCGGATTGATTTCGCCGTGTGACGCGGGTAGTCTCTACCGGGTGTGCGCCCTCGGGCGCGCCCGAAATCCCGGGTCACCCTCGTCGACCTCGACGAGACCGTACCGGGTCATCCATCCCACGACCTCCCTCCGCCGTCAGGCGGTGATCAGCGTGGGATGAGGAAGCCGACGGAAGGCGTCGGCCAGAGCACGAGCGAAGAACCAGGAGAACAGTTGCCTACCATCCAGCAGCTCGTTCGCAAGGGTCGTACGCCCAAGGTCGTCAAGACCAAGGCGCCGGCACTGAAGGCGAACCCCCAGCAGCGTGGTGTCTGCACCCGCGTCTACACCACCACCCCCAAGAAGCCGAACTCGGCCCTGCGCAAGGTCGCTCGTGTGAAGCTCTCGAACGGCACCGAGGTCACGGCCTACATCCCCGGTGAGGGCCACAACCTGCAGGAGCACTCGATGGTGCTCGTCCGCGGCGGTCGTGTGAAGGACCTCCCCGGTGTGCGCTACAAGATCATCCGCGGTGCCCTGGACACCCAGGCCGTCAAGAACCGTAAGCAGGCCCGCAGCCGCTACGGCGCGAAGAAGGGTTGAGATAGATGCCTCGTAAGGGTCCCGCCCCGAAGCGTCCCGTCGTCGCCGACCCGGTGTACGGCGCGCCGATCGTCTCGCAGCTCGTCAACAAGATCCTCCTGGACGGCAAGAAGGGCCTCGCCGAGCGCATCGTCTACGATGCACTCGAGGGCGTCTCCGCCAAGAACCAGCAGGACGCCGTCGCGACGCTGAAGAAGGCGCTCGACAACGTCCGTCCGACCCTCGAGGTCCGCAGCCGCCGCGTCGGTGGCTCGACCTACCAGGTCCCGGTCGAGGTCAAGCCGCACCGCGCGAACACCCTCGCGCTCCGCTGGCTCACCTCGTACGCCAAGGCCCGTCGCGAGAAGACGATGACCGAGCGTCTCATGAACGAGATCCTCGACGCGTCGAACGGTCTCGGTGCCGCGGTCAAGCGCCGTGAGGACACCCACAAGATGGCCGAGTCGAACAAGGCCTTCGCCCACTACCGCTGGTAATCCCGGCCCGGTAGTCCCGGCTCCGATCGGGCGTCGGTGGTCACGCACCGCCGACGCCCGCCCGGCCGCCAACCTCTCCTACAACTCTTCCGGAGGAACCTGTGGCACAGGACGTGCTCACCGACCTGAACAAGGTCCGCAACATCGGCATCATGGCGCACATCGATGCCGGCAAGACCACGACGACCGAGCGCATCCTGTTCTACACGGGCATCACGCACAAGATCGGTGAGGTCCACGACGGCGCTGCCACGATGGACTGGATGGCGCAGGAGCAGGAGCGCGGCATCACGATCACGTCGGCCGCGACGACCTGCTTCTGGGACAACAACCAGATCAACATCATCGACACCCCCGGTCACGTGGACTTCACGGTCGAGGTGGAGCGCTCGCTCCGCGTCCTCGACGGTGCGGTCGCCGTCTTCGACGGCAAGGAGGGCGTCGAGCCCCAGTCCGAGACCGTGTGGCGTCAGGCGGACAAGTACAACGTCCCCCGCATCTGCTTCGTCAACAAGATGGACAAGCTCGGCGCGGACTTCTACTTCACCGTCGACACGATCATCAACCGTCTCGGCGCGGAGCCGCTCGTGCTCCAGCTCCCGATCGGTGCCGAGAACGACTTCATCGGTGTCGTCGACCTCATCGAGATGCACGCCAAGGTCTGGCCCGGCGACGCCAAGGGTGACGTGACCATGGGCGCGCAGTACGAGGTCCAGGAGATCCCCGCGGACCTCCAGGCCCGTGCCGAGGAGTACCGCGCCAAGCTCGTCGAGCGCGTCGCGGAGTCCGACGATGCCCTGCTCGAGAAGTTCTTCGACGGCCAGGAGCTGACGAAGGACGAGATCCGCGCCGGCATCCGCAAGCTCACGATCGCGTCCGAGGTCTACCCCGTCCTGTGCGGCTCGGCGTTCAAGAACCGCGGCGTCCAGCCGATGCTCGACGCCGTCATCTCGTACCTCCCGTCTCCGCTCGACGTTCCGCCGATGATCGGCCACGACGTCAAGGACGAGGAGAAGGAGATCATCCGCAAGCCCGACGCCACCGAGCCGTTCTCGGCGCTGGCGTTCAAGGTCGCGGTGCACCCGTTCTTCGGTCGTCTGACCTACGTCCGCGTGTACTCCGGCTCGATCGAGTCCGGTGCCCAGGTCATCAACTCGACCAAGGGCAAGAAGGAGCGCATCGGCAAGATCTTCCAGATGCACTCCAACAAGGAGAACCCGGTCGACAACGTGACCGCGGGCCACATCTACGCGGTGATCGGCCTCAAGGACACCACCACCGGTGACACGCTCTGCGACCCGACCGACCAGGTCGTCCTCGAGTCGATGACGTTCCCGGAGCCGGTGATCGAGGTCGCCATCGAGCCGAACACGAAGGCCGACCAGGAGAAGCTCTCCACGGCCATCCAGAAGCTCGCCGAAGAGGACCCGACGTTCCGCGTCGAGCTCAACGCCGAGACCGGCCAGACCACCATCAAGGGCATGGGCGAGCTCCACCTCGACATCCTGGTCGACCGCATGAAGCGCGAGTTCAAGGTCGAGGCGTCGGTCGGCAAGCCGCAGGTCGCCTACCGCGAGACGCTGACCAAGCCGGTCGAGCGCTACGACTACACCCACAAGAAGCAGACCGGTGGTTCCGGTCAGTTCGCGAAGGTGCAGATCGCGCTCGAGCCGATCGAGGTCACGGCCGAGAAGGTCTACGAGTTCGAGAACGCCGTCACCGGTGGCCGCGTCCCGCGTGAGTACATCCCGTCGGTCGACGCCGGTATCCAGGACGCCATGCAGGTCGGTATCCTCGCCGGGTACCCGACCGTCGGTGTGAAGGCCATCCTCAAGGACGGTCAGTCGCACGACGTCGACTCGTCCGAGATGGCGTTCAAGATCGCCGGTTCGATGGCGTACAAGGAGGCTGCCCGCAAGGCCGGCCCCGTCATCCTCGAGCCGATCATGGCCGTCGAGGTCCGTACTCCGGAGGAGTACATGGGCGACGTCATCGGTGACCTGAACTCCCGTCGTGGCCAGATCGCCTCGATGGAGGACGCCTCGGGCGTCAAGGTGGTCCGCGCGAGCGTGCCGCTGTCCGAGATGTTCGGCTACGTCGGCGACCTTCGTTCGAAGACCTCCGGTCGTGCCGTCTACTCGATGACCTTCGAGACCTACGCACAGGTCCCGAAGAAGGTCGAAGAGGAGATCATCGAGAAGGGCAAGGGGAACTGACGCTCTGAGCGTCTTCTCCACAGGCGGGGGCGCCCGGCGACGGGCCCCTCGCCACCAAGTAATGTAAGACACACACCCTGCACGCCAACGGTCGAGAACCGGGGGCATGCTCTCCGAGTCCTGAGGAGGACCCACAGTGGCCAAGGCCAAGTTCGAGCGGACCAAGCCGCACGTCAACATCGGAACCATCGGTCACGTCGACCACGGCAAGACCACGCTCACGGCGGCGATCACCAAGGTTCTGCACGACCAGTACCCGGACCTCAACGAGGCCCGTGACTTCGCTCAGATCGACAGCGCTCCCGAGGAGCGCGACCGCGGCATCACGATCAACATCTCGCACGTCGAGTACCAGACCGACAAGCGCCACTACGCGCACGTCGACGCTCCGGGTCACGCCGACTACGTCAAAAACATGATCACCGGTGCGGCCCAGATGGACGGCGCGATCCTCGTGGTCGCCGCCACCGACGGCCCGATGCCCCAGACGCGTGAGCACGTGCTGCTCGCCCGCCAGGTCGGCGTCCCCTACATCGTCGTCGCGCTGAACAAGTCCGACATGGTGGACGACGAGGAGATCCTGGAGCTCGTCGAGCTCGAGGTCCGTGAGCTCCTCGGCTCGCAGGAGTTCGACGAGGACGCCCCCGTCGTGCAGGTCTCGGCGCTCAAGGCGCTCGAGGGCGACGAGAAGTGGGTCAAGTCCGTCCAGGACCTGATGTCCGCCGTCGACGAGAACGTCCCGGACCCGGTGCGCGCCACCGACCAGCCGTTCCTCATGCCGATCGAGGACGTCTTCACGATCACCGGTCGTGGCACCGTCGTCACCGGTCGTGTCGAGCGTGGCACGCTGGACCTCAACTCCGAGGTCGAGATCGTCGGCATCCGCCCGACGCAGAAGACCACGGTCACGGGCATCGAGATGTTCCGCAAGCTGCTGGACAAGGCGGAGGCGGGCGACAACACCGGTCTCCTCATCCGTGGCCTCAAGCGCGAGGACGTCGAGCGCGGCCAGGTCGTCGTGAAGCCGGGTTCGGTCACGCCGCACACCGAGTTCAAGGCGAACGCGTACATCCTGACCAAGGAAGAGGGCGGTCGTCACAACCCGTTCTACGCGAACTACCGTCCGCAGTTCTACTTCCGCACCACGGACGTCACCGGCGTCATCACGCTGCCCGAGGGCACCGAGATGGTCATGCCGGGCGACACCGTCGCCATGTCGGTCGAGCTGATCCAGCCGATCGCGATGGAGGCCGGCCTCCGCTTCGCCATCCGTGAGGGTGGCCGCACGGTCGGCGCCGGTACGGTCGAGGAGATCGTCAAGTAACTCCCGGTTCTCCGGAAGACACTGCGTCAGCGGGGTCGGGCCTTCGGGCCCGGCCCCGCTTCGTCGTTCCCGGCGTGGCCCCGGTCCGCTCCGCGGCGCGGCCTCGGATCGTCTCCCGGTGACTGGTCTCAGGCAGTGACGGGCAACATCGTCCGGGTGACCCGTCTCCGCCGCTCCGCGACCAACGGTCGTGGGTACCACCGAGTCCGCAGCGGCAAGGGGTTCTCGTACCGTGACCCCGACGGCAGGACGGTGACGGACAAGGACGTCCGGAAGCGCCTCGACGAACTCGTGATCCCGCCTGCGTGGGACGAGGTCTGGATCTCGCCCTACGAGAACGGGCACATCCTGGCCACGGGCATCGACGGCGCCGGCCGGCGGCAGTACATGTACCACCCGGGCTGGCGCGAACGGATGGACCGGATCAAGTACGACCGTGCGCTCGCCCTCGCGGAGTCGCTGCCGTCCGCACGTCGGATGGTGACGCAGGACCTCCGGCGCCCGGAACCCGATCGACGACGCGCCCTCGCCGCGGCGTTCCGCATGCTCGACCAGGGGTCGCTCCGCGTCGGGTCGGAGCGCTACGCCACCGAGCACGGCAGCCGCGGGCTGTCGACGTTGCTCTGCGCGCACGCCCACGTGTCCGGGGACGACATCGAGCTCGACTTCCCGGGCAAGAGCGGGCAGGAGTGGTCGTCCACCATCCACGACCACGACCTGGCGCGGGTCATCGCCGGGATGAAGCGCCGCGGGCCGAACGCCCGTCTGCTGTCGTTCCGTGCCGAACGAGGTGCCGAGTGGGAGCCCCTCGCCGCCGAGGACATCAACGAGTACGTGAAGGAACGCGCCGGCGACGAGTTCACGGCCAAGGACTTCCGGACCCTGCACGGCACCGTTGCGGCCGCGGTCGACCTGGCACGGACCGGCCCACAGCCGAGCGAGGCGAAGCGCAAGAAGGCCGTCTCGCACGCCGTCAAGGCCGCCAGTGAGGAGCTCGGCAACACCCCCACGGTGTGTCGGCAGAGCTACATCGACCCGCGGCTGCTCGACGCGTACCAGCACGGCGAGACCATCGATCCCGAGCGCCTGCACGCTGCCGAGTCCGAGGTGCGTGCCCTGCTCTACCGACAGTGACGGACGGGGACGGTTCATGACGTACGGTTGGACACCGTGCCCGACCTCCCCCACCCGGGCACGGAAGGACCCCTCCCAGTCGTGACCGACGAGTGCATCCACGGTTTCCCCACCGAACTCTGCGACATCTGCTCCCCCCGACAGGCCGAGGCGCCTGCCGTCCCCACCACGCCGACGCCTCGTCGGACCCGCATCACCACCGACCTCCGCTCCACCCCGGCTCCCGCGCGCGGCTCCTCGTCGCTCCGCTCGCCGGCCGCTCCCGAACTGCCCGAGCCCCGCGTCTTCGCGTCGCTCCGGGCACACCACGCCACCCACGTCGACAACCTGGCGTCGATCGTCGCCGAAGGTGCGATCCTCGCCGCCGACACGGCCACGCCGTCCGTCGACGTCAGCTCCGCCGAGACGCGTGCCGCGCGTGATGAGGCGTCCGCTCCCGACGGCGGCCCGGTGTCGGGTCACGTGTCGTTCACGCTGTCGCCCGACGCCACGCGCTGGGACGAACTCCGCCGCGGGGCCGAGGGCTCCCGCTGGTCGGACGCCGCCCGTCGCACGCGTGCCACGGAGTACGTCGTGCTCGTCGTGCCGGTGTCCGCCTTCGGCGCGTCCGTGATCGTCGCGGACCAGGACGCCGAGGCCGACGACGTGCGCTTCGCGGTGGGACCCGAGGCGGCGACGAACCTGATCCGCCGGACGGACTTCACCGACCCGGAGATGCACGGCCTCGAGCTGCTCGCCGGCCCCCGCGTGCCGTTCTCGTCGGTCGCCGTCATCGGTGTGCCGAACGACCGCGTCCGGCAGCAGGTCAAGTCGCTGCTCGCCGAGCACCGGGTCACCGGGCCCCGGGTCGCTGTCTTCCCGCCGTGGTTCGTCCCGCCGGTGTCCGAGGAGTCCTGACCGCAGACCCAGGACCACTGCATCGTCGTGCCCGCTCGGCCTGTCCGAGCGGGCACGACCTGTGTGGGGAGGCCCGCCGCCCCCCCCGGCCCCCGCCGAGCGGGCGACATCCGTCACGCTCGGCGCCGCGACGCGACCGATCGCACCCGGCCGGCGCCCACCGCGCGACGTGTCGTGCCCGCTCGCGGCACGGGACCGACCGGAGGCCGCGCGGGGGAGGAGCCGAACGCTCCTGGGACGTGCCCGACGCGCCCGGGGTGGGACGAGCCTCCAGACCGACGAGAACCGCGCCGTTCCGGGGCGGCACGCCCCGCTGGAGCGATTCAGATCCCGCGACACGCCCGGGTTGCACGGATGCCGAGCCTATGGGAGACTTGTCCGGTTCCGAATTCCGCGGGCGTTCGCGCGCGCAGGATCACTGCTCTGGCAGTGCACAACCCCTCCGTCCAGCGGAGCTGGGTTGGGCCGCAGGCAGCAGAACACGATCGAATCCCCACGAAGCGCGATGAGCAGCGCTGTGTCGAGAGACACGGCCGTGCCCGGAGTGCGGGGAAGCGACATGCCCACGCTGGACGGCCACGGTCGCCCTGCGCGGTTGACAGGAGAACAGCGGTCATCCCCCGAGGATGCGGCCGGTTGGTTCAGGAAAACAGCCAAGCCCTGCAGGAATGCACGGTGACGGCGGCGTCAGGCGGCCCGAGGGTGCGCGGCGCAGAGAGGACAGAGAGACACATGGCGGGACAGAAGATCCGCATCCGGCTCAAGTCGTACGACCACGAGGTCATCGACACGTCGGCCCGGAAGATCGTCGACACGGTGACCCGTGCCGGTGCGACCGTGGTCGGCCCGGTGCCGCTCCCCACCGAGAAGAACGTGGTCACCGTGATCCGTTCGCCCCACAAGTACAAGGACTCGCGCGAGCACTTCGAGAAGCGCACGCACAAGCGGGTCATCGACATCGTCGACCCGACGCCGAAGGCCGTCGACTCGCTCATGCGACTCGACCTCCCGGCCGACGTCAACATCGAGATCAAGCTGTAAGGGGGACTGACCAATGGCGAACTCAACCAAGACCGTCAAGGGCCTCCTCGGCAAGAAGCTCGGGATGACCCAGGTGTGGGACGAGAACAACAAGTTCATCCCCGTCACCGTGATCGAGGTCGGCCCGAACGTGGTCACCCAGATCCGCAACGTCGAGCGCGACGGCTACGAGGCGATCCAGATCGCCGCCGGCGCCATCGACCCGCGCAAGGTGAACAAGCCGGCCGCCGGCCACTTCGAGGCTGCCGGTGTGACCCCGCGTCGCACCCTCACCGAGATCCGCACCAACGACTCCGCCGAGTACACGCTCGGCCAGGAGCTCACCGTCGACACCTTCGAGGCCGGCCAGAAGGTCGACGTCGTCGGGACGTCGAAGGGCAAGGGCTTCGCCGGTGTCATGAAGCGCCACGGCTTCGCCGGTGTGTCCGCTTCGCACGGTGCCCACCGCAACCACCGCAAGCCCGGTTCGATCGGTGCTTCGTCGACCCCGTCGCGCGTCTTCAAGGGCATGCGCATGGCTGGTCGCATGGGTGGCGAGCGCGTGACCGTCCTCAACCTCACGGTGCACGCCGTCGACGCCGAGAAGGGTCTGCTGCTCGTCAAGGGCGCCGTCCCCGGTGCTCGCGGTCGCTCCGTCTTCGTCCGCACCGCCGTGAAGGGTAAGTGATCATGGCCACCGAGACCGCAACCACGATCGACGTCCTCGACGCGACCGGAGCCGTCGCCGGCAGCATCGAGCTGCCCGCCGAGCTCTTCGACGTCGAGACGAACGTCCCGCTGATCCACCAGGTCGTCACCGCGCAGCTCGCCGCCGCGCGTCAGGGCACCCACAAGACCAAGAACCGCGGCGAGGTCCGCGGTGCTGGTCGCAAGCCGTTCAAGCAGAAGGGCACCGGCCGCTCCCGTCAGGGTTCGGTCCGCGCTCCGGAGCACACCGGCGGTGGCGTCGTCCACGGACCGACCCCGCGCGACTACTCGCAGCGCACCCCGAAGAAGATGATCGCCGCGGCGCTGCTCGGCTCGCTCTCGGACCGCGCCCGCGGTGGCCGCATCGCCGCCGTCGAGTCCTTCGTCCCGGCCGAGGTGCCGTCGACCAAGACCGCTCGCACGCTCATCGAGAAGGTCGCGCCCGTCAAGAACGTGCTCGTCGTGCTCGAGTCGGACGACGAGCTCGCGCTCAAGTCGGTCCGCAACCTGCCGGGTGTCCACGCGCTCTCGTACGGCCAGCTCAACGCCTACGACGTGCTCAAGTCCGACGCCCTCGTCTTCAGCAAGAGCGCACTCGACGCCTTCATCGCGTCGAAGACCGCGAAGGAGATCTCCGCATGAGCGGCTTCAACAAGGACCCGCGCGACATCATCATCTCGCCGGTCGTCTCGGAGAAGAGCTACGGCCTGATCGACCAGGGCAAGTACACGTTCATCGTGGACCCCCGTTCGAACAAGACCGAGATCAAGCTCGCCATCGAGAAGATCTTCGACGTCAAGGTCGCCAGCATCAACACGCTGAACCGTCCGGGCAAGACCCGTCGCACGCGTTTCGGCATGGGCAAGCGCAAGGACACCAAGCGCGCCATCGTGACGCTCAAGTCCGGTTCGATCGACATCTTCACGGCTGTCGGCTGAGGACCAGAGGGATAAATCATGGCTATTCGTAACTACAAGCCGACGACCCCCGGTCGTCGCGGCTCGTCGGTCGCCGACTTCGCTGAGATCACCCGTTCGACGCCGGAGAAGTCGCTGCTTCGTCCGCTGCCGAAGACCGGTGGCCGCAACAGCTCGGGCCGCATCACCACGCGCCACATCGGTGGTGGCCACAAGCGCCAGTACCGCGTGATCGACTTCCGTCGTCACGACAAGGACGGCGTGGACGCCAAGGTCGCACACATCGAGTACGACCCGAACCGCACCGCGCGCATCGCACTCCTGCACTACGTCGACGGCACGAAGCGCTACATCATCGCGCCGAACAAGCTGAAGCAGGGCGACGTCATCGAGCAGGGTCCGGGCGCTGACATCAAGCCCGGCAACAACCTGCCGCTGCGCAACATCCCCGTGGGTACGGTCATCCACGCCATCGAGCTCCGCCCCGGTGGCGGCGCGAAGATGGCGCGCTCGGCCGGTGCCTCGGTCCGCCTCGTCGCCAAGGACGGCCCCTACGCGCAGCTCCGTCTGCCGTCGGGCGAGGTCCGCAACGTCGACGCCCGCTGCCGCGCCACCATCGGCGAGGTCGGCAACGCCGAGCAGTCCAACATCAACTGGGGCAAGGCCGGCCGCATGCGCTGG
Organism: Curtobacterium sp. SGAir0471; assembly: GCF_005490985.1. Classification (NCBI taxonomy): domain Bacteria; kingdom Bacillati; phylum Actinomycetota; class Actinomycetes; order Micrococcales; family Microbacteriaceae; genus Curtobacterium; species Curtobacterium sp. SGAir0471. The sequence goes on along the minus strand of NZ_CP027869.1, from coordinate 3,309,351 downwards.
AAGGGCGTCCGCCCGACCGTGCGTGGTGTCGCGATGAACCCGGTCGACCACCCGCACGGTGGTGGTGAGGGCAAGACGTCCGGTGGTCGTCACCCGGTCAGCCCCTGGGGCCAGGCCGAGGGTCGTACGCGCAAGCCGAACAAGCCGAGCGACAAGCTCATCGTCCGACGCCGTAACGCCGGCAAGAAGCGCAAGTAGGAGTTCGCAAAGATGCCACGCAGTCTGAAGAAGGGCCCCTTCGTCGACGAGCACCTGCTCCGCAAGGTCGTCACGCAGAACGAGGCCAACACCAAGAACGTGATCCGCACCTGGTCGCGTCGCTCGATGATCGTCCCGAACATGCTCGGGCACACGATCGCCGTGCACGACGGCCGCAAGCACATCCCGGTGTTCGTCACCGAGTCGATGGTCGGTCACAAGCTCGGCGAGTTCGCGCCGACCCGCACCTTCCGTGGTCACGTGAAGGACGACAAGAAGGGCCGTCGCCGCTAACGCGGGGACGAAGAGGAGGAACGAAATGGTGGAGTCGATCGCACGCGTGCGACACATCCGCGTCACGCCTCAGAAGGCCCGTCGCGTCATCGAGCTGATCCGCGGCAAGCAGGCCCACGAGGCCCTCGCCATCCTGAAGTTCGCCCCCCAGGGTGCTTCGGAGCCCGTGTACAAGCTGGTCGCCTCGGCGATCGCCAACGCACGTGTCAAGGCGGACTCGACGAACAGCTTCCTCGACGAGCGCGACCTCTACGTGAGCCGCGTCTTCGTCGACGAGGGCACGACCCTGAAGCGGTTCCAGCCGCGTGCCCAGGGCCGGGCCTTCCGCATCAACAAGCGCACCAGCCACATCACGGTCGTCCTCGCGACGCCGGACGAGGCCGAGGTCGCCGCGACGAGCAAGAAGGCGAGCAAGTAATGGGCCAGAAGGTCAACCCGTACGGCTTCCGTCTCGGGATCACGACGGACCACGTCTCGCACTGGTTCACCGACAGCACGAAGGCCGGTCAGCGCTACGCCGACTACGTGGCCGAGGACATCAAGGTGCGCGAGTACCTGAAGAAGACCCTCGACCGCGCCGGTGTCGCCCGCATCGAGCTCGAGCGCACCCGTGACCGCGTCCGCGTGGACATCCACACCGCGCGTCCGGGCATCGTCATCGGTCGCCGTGGCGCCGAGGCGGAGCGCGTCCGTGGCGAGCTGGAGAAGCTCACCAAGAAGCAGATCCAGCTCAACATCCTCGAGGTCAAGAACCCCGAGACCGAGGCCCAGCTCGTCGCGCAGGGCATCGCCGAGCAGCTCTCCGCTCGTGTCGCGTTCCGTCGCGCCATGCGCAAGGGCCTGCAGGGTGCACAGCGCGCCGGCGCCAAGGGTGTCCGCATCCAGGTGTCGGGTCGTCTCGGCGGCGCCGAGATGTCGCGCTCGGAGTTCTACCGCGAGGGCCGTGTGCCCCTGCACACGCTCCGCGCGAACATCGACTACGGCTTCTACGAGGCGCGCACCACCTTCGGTCGCATCGGCGTGAAGGTCTGGATCTACAAGGGCGACATCACGAACAAGGAGCTCGCTCGCGAGCAGGCGAACCAGCGTTCGTCGCGCCCGGAGCGTCGTGGCGGCCCCCGTGGCGAGCGCGGCGACCGTCGTGGCGGCGACCGTGGCGGCCGTCAGCAGCAGGCCCCGCAGGACGCGCCGGCCGGCGCAGGAGTTGAGGCGTAACCATGCTTATTCCCCGTCGAGTCAAGCACCGCAAGCAGCACCACCCGAAGCGCTCGGGTCAGGCCACCGGTGGTACCAAGGTCAGCTTCGGCGACTACGGCATCCAGGCCCTCACCCCGGCGTACGTGACCAACCGGCAGATCGAGTCCGCTCGTATCGCCATGACGCGTCACATCAAGCGTGGCGGCAAGGTGTGGATCAACATCTACCCGGACCGTCCGCTGACCAAGAAGCCGGCTGAGACCCGCATGGGTTCCGGTAAGGGCTCGCCCGAGTGGTGGGTCGCCAACGTCAAGCCGGGCCGTGTGCTCTTCGAGCTCTCCGGCGTCAACGAGGACATCGCCCGCGAGGCGCTGACCCGTGCAATCCACAAGCTGCCCCTCAAGGCACGCATCATCAAGCGCGAGGAGGGCGACGCGTAATGGCGATCGGTTCCAAGGAGCTCCGTCCCACGGAGCTCGACACGTTCGAGAACGAGCGTCTCGCTGACGAGCTGAAGAAGGCCAAGGAGGAACTCTTCAACCTCCGCTTCCAGTCGGCCACCGGCCAGCTGGAGAGCCACGGTCGTCTCCGTGCCGTCAAGCGCGACATCGCACGCATCTACACCGTCCTCCGCGAGCGCGAGCTCGGCATCCGTGCCACCCCCGCGCCCGTCGAGACCGCCACCAAGGCCAAGAAGACGAAGAAGGCTGACAAGCCGGCCGAGTCGACCGAGGCCGCTACCGCCGAGGAGAACTGATGGCGAACGAAGAGAAGAACTCCGCCGCCTCGACCCGCGGCTACCGCAAGACGCGTCGCGGCTACGTGACGAGCGACAAGATGGACAAGACCATCGTGGTCGAGGTCGAGGACCGCGTGAAGCACGCGCTCTACGGCAAGATCATCCGCCGCACGTCCAAGGTGAAGGCCCACGACGAGCTCGGCACCGCGGGTGTCGGCGACCTCGTCGTGATCAGCGAGACCCGTCCCCTCAGCGCCTCCAAGCGCTGGCGCCTGGTCGAGATCCTCGAGAAGGCCAAGTAGGCCCTGGCCTGCTTCGGAATAGGAGACAGCAGTGATTCAGCAGGAATCCCGCCTGAAGGTCGCCGACAACACGGGTGCCAAGGAGATCTTGACCATCCGCGTGCTCGGCGGCTCGGGTCGTCGCTACGCCGGTCTCGGTGACGTCATCGTCGCCACGGTGAAGGACGCCATCCCCGGCGGCAACGTGAAGAAGGGTGACGTCGTCAAGGCGGTCATCGTTCGCACCAAGAAGGAGACCCGTCGTCAGGACGGCTCCTACATCAAGTTCGACGAGAACGCGGCAGTGATCCTCAAGGCCGACGGCGACCCGCGCGGTACGCGCATCTTCGGTCCGGTCGGTCGTGAGCTCCGTGACAAGAAGTTCATGAAGATCATCTCGCTCGCGCCGGAGGTGCTGTAAGCCATGGCGAACATCAAGAAGGGTGACCTCGTCCAGGTCATCACGGGCGCCAAGCAGGAGCGTGGCGGCGACCGTGGCAAGCAGGGCAAGGTCATCGAGGTCCTCACGGACAAGAACCGTGTCGTCGTCGAGGGCGTGAACTTCGTCACGAAGCACGTCCGCGTCGGCCAGACGCAGCGCGGGTCGAAGACCGGTGGCATCGAGCAGCACGAGGCTCCGATCCACGTGTCGAACGTCGCCATCGTCGACCCGAAGACCAAGAAGCCGACCCGCGTCGGTTTCCGTACCGAAGAGGTGGAGAAGGACGGCGTGAAGAAGACCGTCCGCGTCCGCTACGCCAAGAAGTCGGGTGAGAAGCTCTGATGACCGACACGACTGCCGCGCCGGAGACCAAGGTCGAGCCGCGCCTCAAGCAGAAGTACAAGAACGAGATCAAGGCTGCCCTCACCGAGCAGTTCGGGTACGCGAACGTCAACCAGGTCCCCGGCCTGGTCAAGGTCGTCGTGAACACCGGTGTCGGTGAGGCCGCTCGTGACTCGAAGGTGATCGACGGGGCCGTCAAGGACCTCACCGCGATCACCGGTCAGAAGCCGGTCGTGACGAAGGCCCGCAAGTCCATCGCGCAGTTCAAGCTGCGCGAGGGCCAGGCCATCGGCGCGCACGTCACCCTCCGCGGTGACCGCGCGTGGGAGTTCATCGACCGCCTCGTCACCCTCGCACTGCCCCGCATCCGCGACTTCCGCGGTCTCAGCGACAAGCAGTTCGACGGGAACGGCAACTACACGTTCGGTCTCACGGAGCAGTCGATGTTCCACGAGATCGACCAGGACCGCATCGACCGCGTGCGTGGCTTCGACATCACCGTCGTGACCACCGCGAAGACGGACGACGAGGGCCGCGCGCTGCTCCGCCAGCTCGGCTTCCCGTTCCGTTCGGCCGACCAGACGGTCTAAGATAGTCCGGGCGCTGCGGGCCGGAGGATGTGAGTCCTCCGGCCCGCACGCACGAACACCGGTCGTCGGCGTGAGCTGACGACCTCCAGGTCTCCGGGAACCGCTCGGAGACCACCCCGATCGCTCAGGTCGGCATTCGTGGAACGGGTGTCGAAACCAGGCGAAGAATGGACGACCATCATGACGATGACCGATCCGGTCGCAGACATGCTGACCAGATTGCGGAACGCGAACTCGGCGCACCACGACGCCGTCTCGCTGCCCAGCTCCAAGCTGAAGAAGAACATCGCCGAGATCCTCAAGCGCGAGGGTTACATCAGCGAGTGGAAGATCGAGGACGCCCGCGTCGGGCAGACCCTGACGATCGACCTCAAGTACGGCCCCGAGCGCGAGCGTTCGATCGCCGGCATCAAGCGCGTCTCGAAGCCCGGTCTCCGGGTCTACGCGAAGTCGACGGAGATCCCCCAGGTCCTCGGTGGCCTCGGCGTGGCGATCCTCTCGACCTCGTCGGGACTGCTCACCGACCGTGAAGCCGAGCAGAAGGGCGTGGGTGGGGAAGTCCTCGCCTACGTGTGGTGACCGACAATGTCTCGTATCGGACGTCTTCCCATCGACATCCCCGCCGGCGTGACCGTCTCCGTCGACGGCCAGACCGTTGCGGTCAAGGGCCCGAAGGGTGAGCTCGCGCTCACCGTCGCCGAGCCCATCCAGGCCAAGGTCGAGGAGAACCAGGTCCTCGTCACCCGCCCGGACGACGAGCGTGAGTCCCGTGCCCTGCACGGCCTGACCCGCACCCTCATCGCGAACAACATCGTCGGCGTGACCCAGGGCTACTCCAAGGGCCTCGAGGTCGTCGGCACCGGTTACCGCGTGCAGGCCAAGGGCAGCAACGTCGAGTTCGCGCTCGGCTACTCCCACCCCATCACGGTCGAGCCGCCGGCGGGCATCAGCTTCGCCGTCGAGGGCAACAACAAGCTCACCGTGTCGGGCATCGACAAGCAGGCCGTCGGCGAGGTGGCTGCCAACATCCGCAAGCTGCGCAAGCCCGAGCCCTACAAGGGCAAGGGTGTCCGCTACGCAGGCGAGGTCGTGCGCCGCAAGGCCGGAAAGTCAGGTAAGTGATCATGGCTCTCGGTATCCGAGGAAAGAGCAAGTCGGCCGCCAAGGCGCGCCGTCACAACCGTCTCCGCAAGAAGATCACCGGCACCGAGGCGCGTCCGCGTCTCGCTGTCACCCGGTCGTCGCGTCACGTGTTCGTCCAGGTCATCGACGACGCGAAGGGCCACACCCTGGCCAGCGCGTCGACGATGGAGGCCGACCTCCGTTCGTTCGACGGCGACAAGACGGCCAAGGCCCGTCGCGTCGGCGAGCTCCTCGCCGAGCGTGCGAAGGCCGCCGGCGTCGAGGCCGTGGTCTTCGACCGCGGTGGTAGCAAGTACGCCGGTCGCGTCGCCGCGATCGCCGATGGTGCCCGTGAAGGAGGGCTGAACCTGTGAGCGACATCGCGAACAACAACGAAGCGCCCGAGACCAAGGCCACGGACGCAGCTGCCGTCGCCGAGCGTCCGGTCGAGACCGCCGCGGGTTCCGCGTCGAACAACCGCGACAACGCCGACCAGCGCGGCCGTCGTGGCGGTGGACGTGACCGTCAGCAGGGTCGTGACCGCAACAACCGCGGTGGCGACAGCCAGTTCCTCGAGCGCGTGGTGACCATCAACCGCGTGTCGAAGGTCGTCAAGGGTGGTCGTCGCTTCAGCTTCACGGCGCTCGTCGTCGTGGGTGACGGCAACGGCCTCGTCGGTGTCGGCTACGGCAAGGCGAAGGAAGTCCCGACCGCGATCTCGAAGGGCGTCGAGGAGGCGAAGAAGAACTTCTTCCGCGTCCCGCGCGTCGGCAACACCATCCCGCACCCGGTGCAGGGTGAGGCCGCTGCCGGTGTCGTCCTGCTCCGCCCGGCCGCTGCCGGTACCGGTGTCATCGCCGGTGGTCCGGTCCGCGCCGTGCTCGAGTGCGCCGGCATCCACGACGTCCTGAGCAAGTCGCTCGGCTCGTCGAACACCATCAACATCGTGCACGCGACCGTCGAGGCGCTGCAGCAGCTCGAGGAGCCCCGCGCGGTCGCGAGCCGTCGTGGCCTCGACGTCGACCGGGTCGTCCCGGCTCGTCTGCTCCACGCCGAGGCTGCGGCCCTGCGTGCCGCGACCGAGAAGGCAGGTGCCTGATGGCGATGCTGAAGATCACGCAGACGAAGTCCGTTATCAGCGAGAAGCAGTACCAGCGCGACACCCTGCGCAGCCTGGGCCTCAAGCGCATCGGCCGTACGGTCCTGCGTGAGGACAACGCCCAGAACCGTGGGTACATCGCGACGGTGGCGCACCTCGTGAAGGTCGAGGAGGTCGACGCATGAGCGACGAGAAGAACGAGCGCGTGCAGGTGCTGAAGCTGCACCACCTCCGCCCCGCTGCGGGCGCCAAGAAGGACCGCACCCGCGTGGGTCGCGGTGAGGGCTCGAAGGGCAAGACCGCCGGCCGTGGTACCAAGGGTCAGAAGGCTCGGTACCAGGTCAAGGTCGGCTTCGAGGGTGGGCAGATGCCGCTGCACATGCGCACCCCGAAGCTCCGCGGGTTCAAGAACCCGTTCCGCGTCGAGTACCAGGTCGTGAACCTGGACAAGATCGCGGAGCTCTACCCGAACGGTGGCGACGTCACCGTCGCGGACCTGGTCGCCAAGGGCGCCGTCCGCAAGAACGAGAAGGTCAAGGTTCTCGGTCAGGGTGACATCAGCGTGAAGCTCACGGTCTCGGTCGACAAGGTCTCGGCGTCCGCCGCCGAGAAGATCGTGGCTGCTGGCGGAACCGTCTCCCAGTAACCCCCGTCGGCGGCCCGTGCGTTTGCGCACGGGCCGCCGTTACGGTTTCCTTGACAGTGGTCGACGTCCGTCGGCCAGGTCGGCGCTGCCGATCGACACCGTGATGACCCCGATCGGGTCGCCGGTCCCAGAAGTTCGGAGTCCTCGTGTTCAGAGCGGTCGCGCGCATCATGCGCACCCCAGATCTTCGCAAGAAGATCGGCTTCACCCTCGCGATCATCGCGCTGTTCCGTCTCGGGTCGTACATCCCCGCGCCGTTCGTCGACTACGCCGCCGTGCAGAGCTGCCTCGCCAGCGCGTCGTCCTCCGGCGGCCTCTACGACCTGATCAACCTCTTCTCCGGCGGTGCGCTGCTGAAGCTGTCGGTCTTCGCGCTCGGCATCATGCCGTACATCACGTCGTCGATCATCGTGCAGCTGCTCCGCGTGGTCATCCCGCACTTCGACGCCCTCTACAAGGAGGGCCAGTCCGGCCAGGCGAAGCTGACGCAGTACACGCGCTACCTCACCATCGCGCTCGGTGTCCTGCAGTCCACGACGCTCATCACGGTCGCGCGCTCCGGCGCCCTCTTCGGCACGAACGCCTCGGCCTCCTGCTCGTCGATCATCTCGAACGACAGCTGGTACGCGATCATGCTCATGGTCGTCACGCTGACCGCCGGTACCGGTCTCATCATGTGGATGGGCGAGCTCGTCACCGAGCGCGGCATCGGCAACGGCATGTCGCTGCTCATCTTCACGTCGATCGCGGCGCAGTTCCCGTCGGCGCTGTGGGCCATCGAGCAGTCGCAGTCCTTCGAGCTGTTCCTGTTCGTCATCCTGGTCGGCCTGGTCATCATGATGGCCGTCGTGTTCGTCGAGCAGTCGCAGCGGCGGATCCCCGTCCAGTACGCCAAGCGCATGGTCGGTCGTCGCACCTACGGCGGCAACAACACCTACATCCCGATCAAGGTGAACATGGCCGGCGTCGTGCCCGTCATCTTCGCCTCGTCGCTGCTGTACCTGCCGGCCCTGGTCGCGCAGTTCAACCAGCCCTCCGACGGCTCCGAGCCGGCGGCGTGGGTGACCTGGATCCAGAACAACCTGACCTCGGGTGACAACTGGTTCTACATGGTCCTGTACTTCCTGCTCATCGTCGGCTTCACGTACTTCTACGTCGCGATCACCTTCAACCCCGAAGAGGTCGCCGACAACATGAAGAAGTACGGCGGCTTCATCCCGGGCATCCGGGCCGGTCGTCCGACGGCCGAGTACCTCGACTACGTCCTGACCCGGGTGACGTTGCCCGGCTCGCTCTACCTCGGTCTCATCGCGCTCATCCCGCTGGCAGCACTGGCGCTGTTCGGCGCGAACCAGAACTTCCCGTTCGGCGGCGCGAGCATCCTCATCATCGTGGGTGTCGGTCTCGAGACCGTGAAGCAGATCGACTCGCAGCTGCAGCAACGTCACTACGAAGGGCTTCTCCGTTGAGCGCACGCCTCATCATCGTCGGACCTCCCGGAGCCGGGAAGGGCACCCAGGCCGGTCGGATCGCCGAGGGCTTCGGCGTCCCGGCGATCTCGACGGGTGACATCTTCCGCAAGAACGTCTCCGAGGGCACCCCGCTGGGCGTGCAGGCGAAGGCGATCATGGACGCGGGCAACTACGTGCCCGACGAGCTGACGAACGAGCTCGTCAAGTCGCGGCTCGCCGAGCCCGACGCCGCGCAGGGTTTCCTGCTCGACGGGTACCCCCGCACGGTCGGCCAGGTCGAGTACCTCGATGCGCTCCTCGCCGAGCAGGGCAGCGGGATCGACGCCGTCGTGCAGCTGGTCGCCGACCAGGACGCGCTCGTGGCGCGGCTGCTCAAGCGTGCCGAGGAGCAGGGCCGCAGCGACGACAACGAGGAGACGATCCGTCGTCGCCAGGAGGTCTACTCGGAGCAGACGGCCCCGATCGTGGCCGCCTACGCCGAGCGCGGCCTCGTGGTCGACGTCGACGGGCTCGGCGGCATCGACGAGGTCGGTGACCGCATCCAGGCGGCGCTGTCGTCGCGCGGCCTCACCGCGGGCGTCTGAACCCGCTCGTGCGGCGCCGCAAGCCCTCGATCTACAAGTCGCCGGAGGAGCTCCGCGCGATGGTCCGTCCCGGGCTGCTCACGGAGTCGGCGCTCACCGCGGTCCGTGCCGCGATCCGTCCGGGTGTCACCACGGGTGAGCTCGACGCGATCGCGGAGCGGACGATCCGCGACGGCGGCGGCGTGCCGAACTTCCAGCTCGTGCCCGGGTACCGGCACACGCTGTGCGTCTCGGTGAACGACGAGATCGTCCACGGGATCCCCGGTGATCGCGTGCTCGCGCCCGGCGACATCGTCTCGATCGACGCCGGTGCCGAGGTCGACGGGTGGAACGGTGACAGCGCGT